>CAZIAU010000326.1:0-4468 GCA_964536755.1 uncultured Bacteroides sp.
CCAGTTGGTAATATAGATCTTATCCTTTGCACAGGCAATCCCGTAAGGTGCCACGCCGGTATCCCTGTTCCATATGAGTTCACCGGTTTCAGGGTCCATTTTGACCAGCTGGTTGTTTCCGTTGAGTACAACGTAGAGATAATCCCTGCCCGATTCCTTCCTGATCAACAATTCGTTGGGGATGGCTACACCGGCCGGTTCTTCGGGAGGAAACCGGAATACCTGTTCGATCTTTGCCTGTGATCCGTCCCAGCCTGCCTTTACGACGAATGACATGCCTGTTCTTTCTGCACAGCTCCAGAACAGGTAATCCTCGCTGGTGCCGTGGTGCCATATTATTCCCGAATAGGTGCTCATGGCATTTTTCAATTCCGGGGTATCGAAAGGAAGGGAATAAATGACCTTATCATGTTTGGTGCTGATAAAGACTATGCTGTACCTCTCCTCAACGGCAAGCCACTTTCCATCCGGCGACAGTGCACAATCCAGCGCGTGGTTCTCAAGCGTGGAATCTCCAAAATATATCTGATGTCCGGCGGGCTTCAACATTCGCCCGTAAGGCAAATCCTGAAGGGAAGGTTGTCCCTGCGCCATTGTCAGCGACAGTGCGGCCAGGAGTATTAGTAAAGGTATTTTAGCAGTTGATCTCATGATGAATTCTCCTTTAATCCGTTTGACTGATGAGTTATAAGCAATATAACCTGCCTTTCAGACGAGAAAGGCAGGTTATATAAACTTACTAAAACTAATCTACTAAAGAGTAACCATGACCGGAAAAATTCTAATTAAATCCTGGGTTTTGCGGGAAAGGCCCGGTAAGGTTAGCATCTATCACAGTCTGTGGAATCGGGAAGAGGGTGTCTTTGTCTTCAACCGTTTCTCCACCATATTTATTATACATTCTTGTCCTTTCTAACCACGTGTGTGTTCTCAACAGAGTATATCTGCGGTCCTCTTCAATGATCAGTTCACGGTTCCTCTCATCCAGTATAAAATCAAGGGTTACATCGGCCCCCGTGATGGGTGTTGCATTGGATCTTTCCCTGATAATATTAATAACGTCTGCAGCTTCAGCAGATCTTCCCAGTTTGAACAGAGCCTCAGCTTTGAGAAGATAGGTATCTGCAAGCCTTAAATATATCTGGTCTGACCAGGCAAAATCCGCCACCATATCAGCCGGATCGGTCCCTTCACCTTTTCTGGAATAGGGCCAGTTCGGTACGTGATTATGGTCGACAGTCGGTTGATTTTCTGCCGACCCGTCCAGCCAGATGGTATCACCGTATGCCCATGTACTGTCGGGCAACCTGTCGGCACCGTTCCCGGGAGCATTCTCAGCTTCAGTTTTGAGAATAAAGAATTTTCTCATGATATAGTTCTGTGCCCTGTCATCCTGGGGTTCATAACTGTCAATCCAGTATTTTGTGGGAGTAAAATAGGACTTGCCCCTACCGCCTCTTGCATATGTAAATTGTAATGTAAGATTTGCAAGGGGGGTCCCTGCCGGATGGAACAGGTTATATTCCCCTACTGTGGCACGGCTCATCTCGTGACCCTGGCCGTCCAGATTATAGAGATCAAACTGCCAGACCCAGAGGGCCTCAGCATTGCCATCCTCACGGTTCTGGTTTCCCTTGTCCGGAGTATGTTTGAACATGTCCCCGTAGGGGCTGCCATCCGGATCACTGGCAAATACTCCATACCTTTCTGTAGTCAGCTGGTAATTAGGATTGTTGATGCACTGATCGGCCCAGTAAAGTGCACTGTCAGGCTTGCCTACGGTAAGATAGGTCTCTGCAAGAAAAGTCTGAACAGCTCCCTTGGTTATTCTGCCCTGTAATGATGCTTCGGTAGGGATATACTGCTGTGCCCACTTGAAATCATCAATAATTTGACGCCTCACCTCGGCAACCGGGGCACGTTCCCAATCGGTTACAATAGTCTTTATTAAACTGGTACTGAGCGGTACATCGCCCCATGACCATGCCAGTCGCCTGTAGGCCCAGGCACGCAGAGCCCTGGCTTCAGCCACGATCCTGTTCTTATTTTCTTCGGCGTCCGCAATACCTCCCCTCCAGTCAATGTCCTCATTCTCTGAGAATGTGATTATATTATTACATGAATAGATAATTTCATACAGCCATGCCCAGGTCTCTTTTATATCATCATCATCAGCACTGAGTGTATTCCATTCATACATAAAATCACTGCGGCCTCTGTTGCTGGAAAAATTATCCACTCCGTTTATGGCATTCTCTATTTTTTCTGACTGCCATCTGGCATGCCTTGCTATATTATAAAGGCCATTCAGTGCTGCCTCAAAACCTTTATAATCCTGGAGCAGTGTTTCACTGGAGAAAAGATTCGGCGGGGCCTCTTCGAGATAATCTGCTGAACAGCTTGCCAGCATAATGATTATCATAGCGACGGTTAAAATCTTTAGTGTTTTCATCTTAGTTAATTTTATGTTTCTGCTTATCTAAATTCGTTGATTTAAAATGCCAGGCTCAATCCAAAAACATATTCCTTTATCATTGGAATTCTCAGCTGGATATCATCATCGGAAGGATCATCAGCATCCACAATTAATTCCGGATCCAGTCCCCCCCAATTCGTAAATGTAAACATATTCCGGGCGGTAAAATAGACCCTGAGCCTGTCAATACCTATCTTTCCGATCATACTCTGTGGTAGATCATAGGAAAGAGAGATATCTTTAATCCGGATAAAACTGGGATCTCCGTAAACATGTCCCGAGTGATTGCCCATCTCATCTGCGTGAATCGCATTCATGGGCCAGTCATTGGATGGATTGGTGGGGGTCCAGTAGTTTTTCATGGTAGTATTATATCTGATCTCAGAGCCCTGATCGTCCATTAAATAGTCCTGTACTGTTGCTCCGTATACTCCATGAATGAAAATATTCAGTTTGAAGTTCCCGTAAGAGAATGTGTTGTTCAAACCTGCCATTATCTTCGGATCCAGCTGGCCTATTATTTCCCTGTCATCATCGGAAATTACTCCATCCCCGTTTCCATCCTTCAGTTTTACATATCCGGGTTGTGTGCCATATGCGGCAGCAGCATCTTCTTCACCCAGCTGCCAGACGCCTTCCCATACATAATCATAATTCACCCTGATGGGATAACCGATGAACCAGTTATTTTGTAAGTCATCCACTTCATTTCCCTCCTCATCGAGCAGACCGTAGAGTGAAACGATCTTGTTTTTGTTAAAGGAGAAGTTGGCGGTTGTGGCCCAGCTGAATTTACTTCCGACGATGTTCCTTGAAGTAATAAACATTTCAACACCGGTGTTCTGGGTTTCTCCTATGTTCTGGGTAATTGCCGGCTGAACCCATCCATTTGAATACTCGTCAAGACCCGTGGTGTTGAGGTGGGTAACCGGAGTAACCCCGTGTATGGAGGAGATGGACCTGATCAACAGCAGATCATAGGTGTTGGTCAGGTAATAGTCTATATTACCTGTAATGCGGTTTTCCAGTAATCCGAAGTCAATCCCGATATTGATTGTCCTGGACGATTCCCATCCAAGTTCAGCATTCCCCAGTTCGGCGGGCTTATATCCTATCTGAGTATTCTCGCCGGACATAATGTTTGCAGGGACCATTCTGGAGATGGACTCATAGGCCCCGATGGCCTGGTTGCCATTCAGTCCGTAAGATCCTCTCAACTTCAACGTATTGAACAGGTCTTTTAACGGGAAGAATCCTTCATTGGACAGGTTCCATCCCAGTGCGACAGAGGGGAAAATACCCCATTTGTTATCCGCACCGAACCCTGAATAACCATCCCTTCGCACAGTTCCTGTTATAAGATAGCGGCTGGCGTAAGAATAGTTGATCCGTCCCATCTGGGAAATGAGATAGGTTTCTGAGAAAGAAATTGAGGGCTCCCTGATCTCGGCCGATGAAACTGAATACCATCCGAGAAAATCATTGGGGAATACTTCAGCATCCAGGCTATTTCCCGAGTGCCTGTTCCCTTCATAGCTGTATACCCCGGTTGCAAATATGGTATGGTCCCCGAAATCCCTGTTATAACTGACAATATTTTCCACAACAGTGTTGGTGGCCAGGCTGGTCGACAGGCTTGCCTTTCCTGCTGGTTGTCCGCTCTCAGTATCTGTTCCCCTGTAGGTCCCATCATCGTTGGACCTCACTCTGAAACCGGTATTAAGCCTGTAGGTCAATCCTTCAATCCAGGGGACTGTTACCAGAGCATAGTTGTTGGAAACACCCTGGTAGGAGAGGTTCTTATTATCAAAGAGTAATCCCTGAAGAGGGTTGCTGACAACAAGATGTTCCGGCCATGGGTGGATTGTTAATTGACCATTCTCATCGTATGCTGTGGTAAGAGGGTTCTTTTCGATACAATCCTCAAAATCCGCTTCATGTCCGCTTTCATCTATAAAGGACAACTGTGTACGTGTACCGACCGATAACCAG
>CAZIAU010000327.1:0-4458 GCA_964536755.1 uncultured Bacteroides sp.
ACACAGCATGATAAGGCTGGGGAAAGCTTTTGAGCCTTATAATATTGCATGGCTTGAGGATCTTATCCCCTGGCAATATACCGAACAGTGGAAGGAGATCTCCCGTGCCATTGATGTTCCTACACTGACAGGAGAGGATATCTATCTCAGGGAAGGTTTCAGGGATCTGATCGGGAACAATGCCGTGGATATGGTCCATCCCGATCCTGTTTCAGCCGGAGGTTACCTGGAAACCAAACGGATAGGTGATTTTGCCCAGGAACACGGGATAGCCATGGCACTGCACCATGCCTCCTCACCGGTTACATTTATGGGATGTGTCCATACCGCTGCAGCCACAGAAAACTTTATTGCCCTGGAGCACCACTCGGTGGATAAACCATGGTGGGAGAGCCTGGTTACCGGCATTGATAAACCATTAGTAAAGGAAGGCTATGTTCAGGTTCCTGAAAAGCCCGGAATCGGCGTAGAGTTAAATGAAGAGGCTGTAAAAGAACACCTGCAAAAAGGAGAGGAACTTTTTATACCCACCGATGAATGGAATGAGCGGAAGTCATGGGACAGGCAGTGGAGTTAGTAAACCGGACATGGGATGGCTAATCCAGCTCCCGGTGCCAGAGGGTGATCCTTACGGTCTGATTTTCATGAAGATGTTCAGCAAGCCGTTCAGCGCAAAAAACAGAACGGTGCTGACCGCCGGTGCACCCGAAGTTAACCGTAAGGCTTGAGAAATTACGTTCCTCATAGTTGTCTACTGACTGGTCCACCAGTGAAAAGGCATTGATCAAAAATTCCTCCACATCCTCCTCGCCGCCGAGAAATTCAATCACCTCTTTATCCTTACCTGTCAGTTTTTTATATTTCTCAATCCGGCCCGGATTGGTTAGTGCCCTGCAATCGAACACGAAGCCACCGCCATGTCCGTGGGGATCATCGGGGATACCATGCGTAAAACTGAAACTGTTAATGAAAACGGTCAGGGTTGATTTACGTTCTCCCTTCTCCCTGAATTTCCTAAGCTTAGGGGAGTCCGGCAGTTCCCTTAAAACTTTCAGCAGAACAGGCAAATCAATCTCAATCTTTACGTTTTCCATGATCCATTTCAGCTGGTTAAGGGCATAGGGTATGCTTTGCAGAAAGTGCCTCTTCTTCTCGTAAAATCCCCTGAATCCATATGCTCCCATGGCCTGCATGACCCTTATCAGAACATACGGGTAGAAAGACTCCCTGAAACCCTCCTTTTTCACCGATGGATATTGATCAAGCTTTTCCAGGTAATACTCCAGCAGCTCTACCCTGACTTCCGGAGGAATATCAGCTTTGGCATCGTAAAGCAGTGATGCCACATCATATTGCAAAGCTCCTTTCCTTCCTCCCTGGTAATCGATGAAAAATGGCCTGTTATCCCTGATCAGGATATTCCTGGACTGAAAATCGCGGTACAGAAAATATTCCGTTTCCTGTTCGAGCAGGTAATCAATGAGTGTATTGTAATCATCTTCCAGTTCCTGCTCGTTGAAAGGAATAGCGGCGAGCTTGAGGAAGTAGTATTTGAAATAACTCAGGTCCCAGAGCATACTCTGGCGGTCGAATGCTGAACGGGGATAACAAACCGAGTAGTTGAGGCCATCTGAGCCTGTGATCTGGAACCGTTGTAACTCAAGTAGGACGGATTTATACAGTTCCTTCAGGCTTTCGGGGAAACGGCCGTTGTCCCGGGCCCGGATCAGATAATCAAACAGTGTGGTATCACCCAGGTCTTCCTGAAGATAGGCATTGTTGTCCAGGTCGACCAGGTAGATATGCGGTACGGCAAGTCCCATGGATCTGAAGTGCCTGCTGAACTCGATAAAAGCTTCATTTTCGGACCGGTCACTATTAATAGTACCAATGGCAACGGATCTTTCACCCGTAATCCTGTAATATTCCCTGATGGAGCCTGATACCGGCAGTTTGTTGATGGAAGTTACATTCTCTCCGCACCACCGGTTAAAAAGGTCATTTAATAAATCAAGTCTGGTCTGGATCATAATCACAATGGTAAATCACTTTTCCATATATCTTGCATAGTTAGGAAATCCTGGCTTCATCTGGAAGGAGATAGGCCAGTTAATTCAAGAATTAGTTTTCGACGGATATTACCGATAATTTTGACAGAATCCTGACCGAACCAGGATTGATTTATTGCCAGGGTGAATTAAATATTGCTTTCTGAAGGAATAAATATATATTTACAATTCTCAGAATTATTACGGTTCTTGCTGTTAAACCGAATTAATATTTTACAGAATAATATCAAATCAATGGGGTATGAGTTTTTTTTATAACAACTCTTACCCTAATAAATCGCCTCAACTATGGAAAAGAGTGAAATTCTTAAGCGTGTGAAGGAGGTTGTAAGCAGCGTACTTGACCTCGACAGCTCAGAAATTACCGATGATGCCAATTTTGTTTTTGATCTTGGAGCAGATTCAATGCAAAGCGTTGAACTTGTAGCCGGATTCGAGGAAGAATTCGATATCGAAATGGATCAGGACAAAGCTCTTGAGATACAGAACATCGGTGATGCGGTGAATTTCATAGCCGAATATGTCTGAGACATAACCAAAACAAAACAGGTAATATTTTCCAAATATGGATGATCTGAGAAAACTTAGGCAGCATAATCTTGAAACATTTTTTTACCCCGGATCGATAGCTGTAATAGGCACTAATAAGGTTAAAGGAACAGTGCCACACGATATACTTGACAACATCCTCAAATCAGATTTCGATGGTGTTGTCTTTCCGGTGAGCCCGAGAGAGAAAAGTATTAAAGGGATAAAAGCCTATAAGTATGTGATTGATGTTCCGGATGATATCGACCTAGCGGTCATTGTATTTCCCGGGGCGGTATGTCACATGGCGCTGGAACAGTGTGGTCAGAAAGGCATTAAGTCAGTAATTATCATCTCTGCCGGGTTTAAAGAAACAGGTGAGAAAGGATTAATGAGGGAACGACAGCTTATCGAAATTGCCAGGAAATACGATATGTCCATTATAGGTCCTAATTGTCTTGGAGTGATCAATACTGACCCCCTGACAAATCTGAATGCATCCTTTGCCAGGGAAATGCCCGAACAGGGAAATATCGGGTTCCTATCACAGAGTGGTGCGCTCTGTACAGCTGTATTGGACTATGCCATTGCCAAGCATATAGGTTTTTCCAAGTTTATAAGTTTCGGAAACAAGGCTGATATCAGTGAAATAGACCTGTTGTATTATCTGATGGAAGATGAGAAAACAACAGTCATACTGATGTACCTGGAAGAAATTACCGACGGGGAAGCTTTAATGAAAGCTGCCCGTGAAGTCGTTGAAAAAAGCGGGAAACCAATTCTGGCTATCAAGTCAGGACGGACCGATGAAGGGGCATCGGCTGCCGCATCACATACCGGATCATTAACCGGTAAAGATGAAATCTGTGATGCAGCATTTAAGCAGGCAGGAATCATTCGCTGTGATAATATCGAAGAGATGTTTAACAAGGCGATCGCGTTTGCCTACCAGCCTTCTCCCGGGTCAGATAAGGTGGCCATTATTACCAATGCAGGCGGACCGGGAGTACTGACCACAGATGCGGCTGTATCAAGGGGACTCCGGCTTGCAAAATTCTCTGAAGAGACCACAAAAATCCTAAAGAAAGCTCTTCCCCCGGCGGCCAATATCAACAATCCGGTAGATGTGATCGGTGATGCCAGGGCAGATCGTTATACTGCTGCCATTCAGGCTGCATTTGATGATGACGATGTGGATGGGGTTTTTGTAATACTGACTCCCCAGTCAATGACCGATATTAAGACCATAGCGACGGAGATTGTAAAGATTGCCGAAGGTCAGGTTAAACCGATCTATGCTTCATTCATGGGGGAAAAGGATGTGGCCCCGGGAATCGATATACTCCAGAGGCACCAGATCCCACACTATATTCTTCCGGAATCCATGTGCGATGCCTTTCAGGCGGTACTTCATTTCAACAGTGAGATCAAACCAAGGATCTTCTCCCTGGCCGAAACGGAAGGGATTCAACATGAAATAGCGAAAAGTCTGATGGATCGGGCTTCATCCAACGGGCGGGAATTCATTTCTGAGGTTGAAACCATTGAAATTCTCGGTGCGTACGGGATCCCGGTTCCAAAGGGAAAAATGGCTTCCACGGTTGAGGAAGCCTCAGAGATAGCTGATGATATCGGGTATCCTGTTGTTATGAAAGTGGTCTCGGATCAGATCCTTCATAAATCTGAGGCCAGGGGTGTTGAGCTTAACATCCGGAACCAGGAGGATCTGAAGACAGCTTTTCAGCGCCTCCATGACAATGTTTCTGTCCTGGTCCCCGGAGCTGTCATTAAAGGCGTCTATGTGATCAGGATGATTTCGGGATCTGAGGAGATTATCCTTGGGTTGAAACATGATCCCTCT
>CAZIAU010000328.1:0-4457 GCA_964536755.1 uncultured Bacteroides sp.
TACTTATGGGGCTTTATAGCAATAGCTTTGGATAACGATTTACTTTGGATAAGAAAACCGTTTTGGCTGGTCCATCAGCAACACAAGACTTGTTCCTCCCTTAAATATGAACTCCAAGCCTGCAAGGTTAAGATGTTCTAAAAGGTACAAAGCATAAATCATGGCCTCCATAATGGCCGGATCTTTGCTGAATTTTTTTCTTCTCTCGGAAATCCAATCGGCTGACAGTGATTCAGTTTTTATCATTGAAAAAGACTTTTGGGATATCAGTTTTTTCCTTCAGGAAGTGCTTTATATCCACTTCCTTCCCACGTCTTCTGGCATAATGAAGTAAAGTTGTGAAATTAACAGCATAACGCTCGTAAGCTTTATTAATAATATGAACCAATTCACTTCCCTGGTAAGCGACAAAAAGATTTTTTTCGCAGAACAGATCAACGATCATCTTTTCAATTGTTATGGTTGTAATTTTTCCGACCTTTTGTGTAGGAGCCTTTGAAATCAAAGATTGAAGAATTATGGACTGTTCTGCTTCGAAAATGTATCGATTTATTTCTTTTTCATCAGGCTGGAAGTAAACCGTTCCTTTATTATGAATCTTTAAATAATCATAAACTGGCTCCAATGCATCCTCCTCAACCTGCAGAATGGTAATGAAACTGCCTGGAAGGTGAAGCATAAATTCATTGACTGATTTGGTTGACCAGATGCAATACTTCAGACCTGGGAACTGCTTCTCAATTTTATTGGATACTTTTCTTTCTAACTCACCGGTTCCAGGTTTGAAGTCTGGTTTGATACTAAGCGTAAAAAGATCCTTAGTTATGGGTGTAATAATCTTCTTAGCCTTTAACTGATATATTCTCCATCGGAATGTTGATTCATTTAAATCAGGGTCAAATTGATGATAAAAAGCTAAAAGCGATTCTCTTTTAAAGAATTCCTCTTCTTTAAATTTCAATTTCAGTTGTTCTAATATGAAATTTTTAGCCAAGCCGTTTAAATATTGTACATTACAAATGTAGTAAAAAATCAAACAAAAGACAGTAAATACACTTTATTGTCAAATATTTGAAATCAAACAAAAGACAGTAAATGAACTTTGTTGTCAAATGTTTGAATAATTAGGGATCCAGCATCTTAAAAAGTCAGGGCATCATAAGTTTGCAATAATTCATCCCTCGAAATACCAAGGTACCTGCGAGTCACCATTGCCGATGAGTGGTTGAATAACTGGCTTAATTTCACCAAAGCCAGTTCAGCATTCGTTCCTGCTTTATTGAATACCTCACGGCCAAATGTTTTTCTCATGCTGTGCGTGGAAAAATTGCCAACTTTTAGGTTATACTTTGATTTAATAGTCTTGAAGATGGTATTCAACCGTTGTATCGAGTAAGTCGTGTTCTTTTGGCTGATGAAAATTGGATGGTTATCAGATTCCGGCCTTATACAGGAATGGCATTCCCTGATATGCTGCTTCAACTGCCGATTAATTTTAATTTCACGGTTTTTACCGGTTTTCTGTTCAACCAGAACAATTTCATCCCTGTCAAGAATATCCTGCCAGTTCAATTTCAGAATATCACTAACTCGTAATCCCCAAAAACTTCCGACTGCTATAAACAATGAAATTTTATATTCACGGTCATCGAATAGTCTTCGAATAAGATTTAGGTTTTGATCCCAGGTTAAGTAATCTGCTGTGGTGTTACTGTATTTTTTGCTCATAAAACGTTCAGTTTTGATTGGTTTATACTAAAAGTGAAACAGGCATTCTAAGTAGGCTGGCGTTAGCCGTTATTAATCAGTGACTTGCAGTAAAACATTCACTATTACACAAAAGTGAACATTATTAATTCGTTCTATTTCCAGCATTGATTTCAATTTATTTAAGATCAATTCGAACATGGTTGATAGTAATGGTATTCTTCCGACCAAAAATTAAACCACTCCGGAAGCTGAACTGAAATCGTTTCCTTTACAACACCGTTCTCAGTAAATATTAAAATCAGACAATTCGTCATTTTTTCCTGATCAACACAGATATTGTTCTGTAATATTTTTAAATCCTTTTTCATTCTACAAAATTAATGTTATGTCATAATTATATGGTAATAATTACGTAAATGTTTCAATTATATGGTAAAAATTATTACAAATGATGAAATTTCCCGAAATTCGGTCCAGAATATCCAAACGAAGAATTCAAAATGGCTTACGAACGAAAAAATCCAATATCTGATCAACATCAGGAAATTCTTAACGCCATTGGCAGAAAGATTCTGGAGCTCAGAAACACAACCGAACTATCATTGGAGCGGTTTTGTGTAAGAAATGACATCCCAAGAATATCCTACTCCAATCTGGAATCCGGGAAGAACTTTCATATGACCACCCTTCTCAAAGTCCTGGATGCACATCCAGAGGTGAAATCATTGGAAAGTTTCTTTAGTGGTCTTTGACCTGAATAAGACATTATGTATTACGAATGACTGGTTCTGGCCATAAAATTTGAAAATTCCTGCCTTTTTTCTCTGTGGGAGCCACGTTTCGGATTTGTGGTGATTTTCAATCCAATGGTAGTTGCTATAGATTCAAGACATTAGATTTCAAGACCAATATATTCAATTCTTTGTTAATCAGAAGGTCTGTTATTTAAGGGTACAATAAAAGTGAGTTTTGGTGCATATAAAGTCAGATTAAAGTACACTATATTTGATACCAGTTGTAATACACAAATAATATCACAAATTGCGTGATCAATTTCAGAATATGTTCAACATGACCGATTTCACCTCCTCTATCATTGAATGAAACAACCTGTTTATTTTATCTGAAAGTTTCCTGAGATATTTCCATCTGCATAATCCATCCTTTTATAAATTTCACGGGTTCGGTTCCCATTATACTTGCTATTAAGTATGTGGACGAAATTTATTAATTGTCCTCGTCCATAACCGGCAACCGAACTGCTTGATTTGAAATTTTTAAAATACTTGTTATTCCCCGTTTCCAGGAACATAAAATAGTTCTGTCGCATGATGTTTTCATCAACCGATGTGGTTTTGTAATGACTGGCCTGTATTTCTGGATTCAGTTTCCCAATATCGGCAGTATCAATATCGAGGTCATCAACTATACTTATGCTCTGGAACTGCTTATTTCTGTTATAATCAAACGAACTAATCGAAGTGTCCTTAAAGGTAATTTTATTGATGGTTGAAATTTTGAAGATGTTTGCCAGTTTACTCTGATCCAATAACGTTTCAACATTAATGTCCCGTCCTTTCTTATTACGAGGATATCGGATGTAATTTCAGGTTGGTCGGGACTCAATCCGATGAACATCACATTTTGCCAAACCATTATTTGAAAAGTATTCATGAATGAAATCTTCGGCAAAACGGGATTTATTATAGATAGCAATTTCATTTTCAGTCCCGGCAATAACAAATGAGGTTCCGTTATGCATCACATGCACAATCGTTCCGCCTAAATGACCTTTGTAAAATACCCGATAACTGTGGTAATAGGCCCCCAATCCTGGTGACGGGTCGGAGTAGTGGTAATCTCATTAAATATCTACTCTTGAAGAATGATATCTGGATTCCTTATGGCCTGGAATGTTGATCCAGACCAAAGCCTGAAGGTCAAGCTCAACCTGTCAAGATGGATCAGACATTTATAGTCCGCATATACATTTTTTCTATTGTCCTGCCAGTTATCAACCCATGTTCATTTTGCTTGGGTGTTACTTTCTTTCAACATATCGATTACTGTGCGAAGCATCAACCTGATAATCCTGGAAACATTTGATCGCCTGATCTCGCTGATACTAAGCAGTGCATTATAATCTTCATCCGTCATTCTTACCGTTATGATTCTATCCAGTCTATCAATTCTTACTTCATTTGAGTTTTCCATATCATTTCCCTTTTAGATAAATACAGAGAGAAAAAATTAGGAAAGGCATATCATAAAAATGTATTACACGACATGGGATCGTAAAGCGGAACCCACTTGGTAGAAGAGTAAGTCTTGAACGAGATCTACCCAGAGACAAAAAAAGACGAATTTCTATGAATGATTATACGTCTGTAATACAGCTTCTTATAAATTATTTTAGAAAAAATTGACCTAAATGGGGTCTTCTGGTGATGTTTTTCAATCGAAACGTGTATTTATTTTAAAATAACCTTATCAAAAAATGTAATACATGGAAATGAAAAGAATCAATCTGAGGGTGGATGCTACCCTTTACAATCAACTCGAACAGAATGCTGCTGAAAAATACTTAAAGATAGCTACCTATACTCGGCAGCTAATCCAGCACATTCCGGGTATACTGCAATCAGGATATCAAGCCATAGACCAAAATCAAAAATCTATGCTTTTACCAATGACAAAAAACTATTACATAAAATTTCACTGGTATGGGGAATCCGGCCATTTTATTT
>CAZIAU010000329.1:0-4455 GCA_964536755.1 uncultured Bacteroides sp.
ACATCTTCCCTGTCGGTTCCCACCAGGTATTCCCTCATCTTCCTGTCATATCCGAAAAGGGAGGTTGTGGCCCCGATCTCTGCGCCCATATTACAGATAGTTCCTTTTCCGGTGCAGGATATGGCATCGGCTCCTTCGCCAAAATACTCCAGGATTTTCCCGGTACCTCCTTTTACTGTCATGATTCCTGCCACTTTCAGGATAACGTCCTTTGCCGATGCCCAGCCACTCAGTTTTCCCGTTAGCCGTACACCTACAAGCTTCGGGAATTTCAGCTCCCATGGCATTCCGGCCATTACATCAACGGCATCGGCTCCGCCAACACCAATGGCGATCATTCCAAGGCCTCCTGCATTTACTGTATGAGAGTCAGTACCGATCATCATTCCACCTGGAAATGCATAGTTTTCCAGGACTACCTGGTGGATAATTCCAGCGCCTGGTTTCCAGAATCCGATACCATATTTATTGGAGACGCTCCCCAGGAAATCATAAACCTCCTGGTTCGTATTAAGTGCACTTATGAGATCCTCTGATGCTCCTTTTTTTGCCTGTATCAGATGATCACAATGTACGGTGGAGGGTACCGCTACCCTTGCCCTGCCTGCCTGCATGAATTGCAGCAGAGCCATCTGGGCGGTGGCATCCTGCATGGCTACTCTGTCAGGTTTAAAATCCACATAATCGACACCTTTCTGAAAAGGGCGCATTGCGTCCTGATCAATCAGATGGCTATAAAGAATCTTCTCGGTTAGCGTGAGAGGACGCTTTAATATTTTTTTTGCTGATTGGATCCTGCCCGGATAGGCACGATAAGTCTTTTGGATGATATCAATATCAAATGCCATGAAAGAACGTTTTAGTAAAATGCAAATATATGTGAAAATGATTTGTTAGGCAGACACATTAGGCATAAGATTGTTCAGATTTTTATACTTTTATTGTACAGTAGATATCTTCCGAAATGCAAACAGCCATGTTTATCGAAAACGTCAGGATAGCCCTGAAATCAATACGGACAAATCTGCTCAGGACAATTTTGACGATTTTCATCATAGCTTTCGGTATCATGGCACTTGTAGGAATTCTTACAGCCATAGATTCAATCAAGAGCAGCCTTACCGAATCATTCAGTCTGATGGGCGCCAATACATTCACAATCGAATCAAGGAGCATGAGGGTACATATTGGTAATCAGAGTTACAGGAGAAAGAACTATGAATTTATTTCTCATCGTCAGGCTCAGGAGTTTAAGGAAAGGTTTGTTTTTCCGGCCCGGGTATCCATATGGACCAGGGCTTCAGGCTCTGCAATTGTGAAATATAAGTCTTATAAGTCAAATCCGAATACCACTGTGATCGGTGCAGATGAGGATTATGTCTACACTGCCGGTTATGAGATCGGAAAAGGTCGTAATTTTACGGAAACCGATATAAAAAATAATGCAAACCTGATTCTCATTGGAGATGATGTGGCCAACCAGGCCTTCGGGGACAAAGATCCTTTGAACCGTTTTATCTCCGTTGGGAATGGCCGGTACAGGGTAATTGGCGTGCTTAAGCCGAGAGGTCAGTCGGGGGGCATGGGTACCGATCGTGTGTGTATTATACCCTATACTAATGTGAGACAATATTTCTCTCGTCCACAGATGAGGTACTCTCTGAATGTTATGCCCCGGTCACCCGCTATGCTGGATCTTGCCATATCGGAAGCGGAAGGGATTTTCAGGCTGGTGCGGAAACTTGAGGCCCGCGATGAAAGCGATTTTAACATTACAAAGAGCGATCAGCTTGCTCAGATGCTCATTGAGAATCTTAAATTTGTAACCATGGCTGCTACCATAATCGGGCTGATTACTCTCATGGGTGCTGTCATTGGCTTAATGAATATAATGCTGGTATCCGTCACTGAACGCACCAATGAGATTGGAACCCGGAAAGCCCTTGGAGCAAAATCTGTGATGATCAAGCGCCAATTCCTTTATGAGGCTGTTGTGATAGGCCAGATGGGCGCAGTTGTTGGAATTTTGTTAGGGATTGTTATCGGAAATGGTGTATCTTTAGCCATTGGATCCAGCTTCTTAGTACCCTGGAAATGGATTCTTTTAGGGATTGTATTGTGTTTTGGAGTTGGGATAGTGTCGGGATATTTTCCGGCTGTTAAAGCTTCAAAGCTTGATCCGATCCTGGCATTACGGTATGAATAAACAAAGGAATTGCATATGGAAGACCTCTATTTGAAAAAGACTTTCAATTCTCCTGAAATAGAGTTTGTCGCAGATACAGGTGAACTCTCCCTGGAGGGCAGATCGATCCCGGAAGACCCGGGAGAGTTCTTCGAGGGATTGATTGACTGGATCAATGAGTATTTTCTGACACCGGCTGAAAAAACTGTTGTGAGCATCAAGCTGGAGTATATAAACAGCGGCTCTTCAAAGTATATGCTTGAAATGTTGAGAATCATGAAGATCAACCATGATTCGGGTAAAGAGGTACACATTAAATGGTATTTTGAAGAGGGAGATGAATCTATTGAAGAACTGGGACTGCATTACGAGCAGACCATTCAGATACCTTTTGAGCACATAGAATACTATTAGCCAGACTGCCGGTTTCTGCCCCTGTAACACTATTTCAGGACGAGACATCTTTACAAAAGCAAGAGGCCATCCCTGCGGAGACGGCCTCTTCTGTATTTAATAACGTTATGGTCCCTAGGCGTTATCCACCGAGTACATATGGATCAGTAATTCGACAACCTTGCGTGAATACCCCATCTCGTTATCGTACCAGCTGACGACTTTTACAAAGTTATCGTTCAGGCCGATACCTGCTCCTGCATCAAAAATTGAGGTACAGAGTTCCCCGAGGAAATCAGTTGAGACCACTGACTCATCGGTGTATCCCAGAATCCCCTTTAATTCACCTTCACTTGCTTCTTTCATTACAGCACAGATCTCTTCATAGGAAGCGCCTTTCTCCAGGCGGCAGGTCAGGTCCACAACAGAAATATTGGGAGTCGGTACCCTGAAGGACATTCCGGTAAGTTTACCATTCAGTTCAGGGATAACTTTCCCCACTGCTTTAGCAGCACCGGTGGAAGACGGAATAATGTTCTGACCGGCTCCTCTTCCACCTCTCCAGTCCTTCATGGAAGGGCCGTCCACTGTTTTCTGGGTGGCAGTTGTGGCATGTATGGTAGTCATCAGACCTTCTACAATCCCAAACTTGTCATTCAGTACTTTGGCAATGGGTGCAAGACAGTTGGTGGTACATGAAGCGTTGGATACAAACTTCATATCGCTGGAGTATTTTTTATGGTTCACTCCCATTACGAACATTGGTGTATCATCTTTGGAAGGTGCAGACATGATCACCTTTTTGGCTCCTGCATCAAGGTGGCCCTGAGCTTTTTCCTTGGTGAGGAACAAACCGGTGGATTCAACCACGTAGTCGGCCCCGACCTCACCCCACCTGAGGTTTGCAGGATTGGTTTCAGAGGTAACTCTAATCTTTGATCCATTTACCACAAGATTTCCATCCTTTACTTCAACCGATCCGTTGAAACGCCCGTGAGTAGAGTCATATTTAAGCATATATGCAATATAGTCCACATCAATCAGATCGTTTACGGCAACAACTTCAACCTCTGGCATATCAGCAGCAACCCGGAAAACCAGCCTTCCGATCCTGCCAAATCCATTAATACCAACTTTAATTTTTCCCATGTTTTTAATGATTAAATGATTACAATAAATACTGTTTTTTTGATAACAGGAGTGCGAATTTACAGAATAATATCAAATCGTCAAAACACCTTTAAACGGAATCGCAGTATAAATATCTAATTAAAGTACGGGGTATGGAAAAGGGTTACCCGGTTCATTCCTCTCCTTTCTGTGTTCCTTTATGCGTTCCTTCCAGGGCTTGGCCCTCGCTGCTTCACTTATGTCTACGATATTGCCGAATCTGTAACCTACCATCAGGTTGAAAAAGAGGAAGTTGTTTTGTTCGGTTGCCATTATGGGGATCGCTTTAGGATATACCGTCAGGTTTATTCCAGCTTCAAGGGAGTGAATAATTGCATCTTTTTCACTGAACTCAAAACTCAGGCCGCTCTTCCCCGTTAACCCAGGTATTACGCTTATTTCGTCAAATCCCATAAAGAATGGTCCTCGTCCGCCGATCTGGGTCTGGTGGATAGCCGGGGTGAATTTTTCCAGTTCCGGGTCAATAGCTTCACCCACAGAGGTAAACGAAAATACCTCGTAATAGATTGGTTTTAAGAAACCAAATGAAATCCCTCCGTTGTAGAATAACCGAATAGAGATACCTCTTTTATCATATTTCCGGAAGAGTTCCTTTTGCCATCCGGCCATTCCCTTCAGCTCCCAGAACAGGTTCTCCTTTCCATATATATACCTTCTGGTACTGTAGCCGTAAACAACCTGAGTTT
>CAZIAU010000330.1:0-4453 GCA_964536755.1 uncultured Bacteroides sp.
TCATCCCTCCGTAAATTTGGGGATTCTTAAATTCCTTGCCTTTGAACAGGTATTTAAAAACAGCCTGACAACATTGCCTATGGGCGGTGGTAAGGGCGGCTCAGATTTCGATCCCAAAGGGAAAAGTGATAACGAAGTGATGCATTTCTGCCAGAGTTTTATGACCGAATTGTCCCGTCATATCGGACCGAATACAGACGTACCGGCTGGTGATATCGGCGTTGGCGGTAGAGAAATCGGCTACCTTTTTGGTCAGTATAAACGCCTGCGTAACGAATTTACCGGTGTCCTCACGGGAAAAGGACTTAACTGGGGAGGATCGCTGATCCGACCGGAAGCTACCGGGTATGGTTCCGTGTATTTTGCGGCGGAAATGTTAAGTACACGCAATGAAACACTGGAGGGAAAAATATGTCTCGTTTCCGGAAGCGGAAATGTCGCCCAATATACCGTGGAAAAAATTCTCGATTTAGGTGGCAAAGTCGTCACCCTTTCTGATTCAAGCGGCTATATCTATGATGAATCGGGGATAACCAAAGAAAAACTTGATTTTGTACTTGAATTAAAAAATATGCGTCGCGGCAGAATTAAAGAATATGCAGATAAATTTTCCAGCGCCGTCTATACCGAATTTGATACAAATCTGGATTACAACCCGCTCTGGAATCATAAAGCTAATTGTGCCTTTCCAAGTGCGACAGAAAACGAAATTAATGAGAAAGATGCCCTGAATTTGATTGACAATGGTGTATATCTGGTGAGCGAAGGGGCAAATATGCCGACAACACCCGAAGGCGTTAATCCCGGCACTTTGATGATGAATGGAATCCTGGTGCTTTCTTCCCACAGCGTATGTTTGAAAAGTTGGTCTTTTTCCCCAATGTGATACCCATGGTCGCTGGTAAGAATTACAATAGTATTTTCCCGAAAACTACTGGATTCCAAGGCATCCAGAACCACACCCACCTGGGCATCTGCAAAAGCCACACAAGCGAGGTAAGCCTGAACGTATTGTCTCAGCCCCTCTTCAAGTGTTGGATACGACTCCTTCAGCCAGTTAAAATGCTTTGGCCCTTTCGGGTACCCATTGTTACTTACCAGGCCCCCGGCACAATCTTCCAGGTCATTTTCCAATCGGACAGGAAGCTGAATCTCTTCCAGTGGAAATAAATCAAAGTATTTTTGAGGAGCATGTAGAGGTGTGTGCGGTTTTACAAATCCCACTGCAAGAAAAAATGGTTTCCCTGGATCTGCTTCTTCCTTCTGTTTTAGTTTCTCTACAATCCATAATGCATTTTCCTCATCCGGCATTAAATCCCGTTTATCCGGATCCTCATATACCAGCGGGCCATGGCCTGTCCACCAACCGGTATATCCCGGGACATTTTCATCGGGCGGAACACTTGGTACATTCGAGAGCGGGGAAAAGGAACCATCTACAGCACCAGCATTCCTGAATGGTGAGGGCATATCGGGATGGGGCATCAATCCACTCCACGGATTATTTTCGTCTATTATTCCATTAAATGCATAAGGACCATAATTGGTTTCGTTTCCAAATTCATCCCACAACTCGGGCCTTTCATGATGCAGCAATTTTCCTGTTCCAAGCACACTGTAACCATTCTCCCTGAAAAGCTCCATTATGGTCTTACTCGCCCTGAGGGTCGGATTTTTATACCAATTCTCAAATGAATACAGACCGGAGGTATGGGGGTAGATCCCTGTGAACAGGCTTGCCCTGCAGGGTGCACAGACCGGATCATTACTGTGGGCATTTGTGAAACTGACCCCTTCGGCAGCAAGTCTTTTAATATTCGGTGTGATGGCCTGTGGATGCCCGTCCATCCCTTCCACAAAGTCATTCAGGTCATCACAGATAATAAACAGCACATTGGGTTGTTCGGGAATCTTTCCAGGGCCATTACTACAGGCTCCTGCCAGAAGAAGTGTACATACGCCGGTTAATAAAAATATCGTTCTCATCCTGGAATCGCCTAATCTGAAATTGCCTGATAGGCACCTACCTGGAATTTCTGATGGACCTCCCCGTGAGGGGCAGGGAACATCTGGGTCATAGAAACAGCCACCATGTCCTCGACCGGATCGATCCAGAAGGAAGTGCTGAAATATCCTCCCCACCAGTAATTTCCGGGAGAACTTAATATTTTTGCACTACCCTCTTCAGTAGTGACACCAAAACCCAGGCCGAAAATCCTGCCATCCCATAAATCACCGACCTGGTTCCTTGTAATGATTTCTATGGTCTTCCGGCTAAGCAACTGTTGTTCACCATACCAGCCATTATTCAGAAGCATCTGCAGAAATCTGCAATAATCCTCTGCCGTTGAAAGCAATCCGGCTCCTCCGGAATAATATGATTTACCTCCTTCAACAGGATAGTAGTAATCCCTGTCAGTGCTTGGACGCAATCCTCCTTCTCCATCCGGTTCATACAGGGTTACAAGTCTGTCTTCTTCTTCATCATTCAGAAAAAACCAGGTTGATGTCATACCCAGGGGTTCAAAAATCCGCTCCCTGAAAAAGGCATCAAGGGTTTTGCCTGATATCACTTCTATTAAATACCCGAGCAGATCAGTATTTAGTCCATAAGTGAAGTCTTCACCTGGTTCATGAAGCAATGGCATGGAGGCCATGGCTATCATCTTATCTCCAAGCACAGCATCCGTAATATTCAGGCCGTCCGGGATACCGGCTTTCTGGTATAATGGCCTGAGCCTTTCATGGGAAAAACTGTAACCAATTCCTGAAGTCTGGTTCAACAATTGTCGAATGGTGATCTGGTTCTTTGCCGGATGTGCTGTAAACGTGGAATCGCTCAGATTTACCTCGTCCAGGATAACCGGATCCTTGAATTCCGGGATAAATTTATAAAGGGGATCATCGAGTAAAAAGTACCCCTCCTCGTAAAGCATCATTGCTGCAACTGTCGTGATGGCCTTGGACATTGAGGCAATGCGGTATATATCGTCGTTCTGCATCGGTTCACCCTTTTCAATATCCCTCATCCCAAAACTACGGTGATACACGATTTTCCCGTGCCTGGCAATGATCCCTGTGGCACCGGAGATCCATTGATTGTCCACATACTGATTTATCACCCGGTCAATCCGGTCCAGCCTCTCTGAAGACATGTCTACCGATTCCGGAGCTCCCTCTTTGAGCATTCTATGAAACTGGTTTCCATGTCCCGGATCCTGAATACAGGATGACAGGTTTAACAACAACAAACATAAACCAAGTGCACAGAATTTATATTTCATAAGGTTATTTATTTATATGGTGTCAAGTGCAGGAATTACCGGGAGAACTTCAACATTTTCTAATCCGGATAGTCTGCTGAGCATTTCATCCAGGACACCGGAGCTTAAGGGACCCCACCCCTCATCGTCCAGTCCGTGCGTATTATAGACAAACCACCCGGGAGACCCCCCCAGGAAATTATCAATGGATTCAGTCAGGTGTTTATCGATATTCCCCGGGCCGAACCCACCACACCCCAGTCTTACCATTCCTTTGAAAGGAAGGGGATTGTAAGATCCGCCATGGGTCCGGATAATTCGAAACCGGGTATACAGCCACTCTTCCAGCTCGGGCGTAGAAGCATTATGTGGGAGATTAAATACAGATTCGTTTGCTACAAATCCCTCCAGTTCCTCATTAAAAACATCGATACATTTCTGTACCCAGACTTTGGCCTCCTCCAGTGGAACCTGAGCCAGATTTGTATGCTTGTAACTGTGCGGCATTATCTCATGTCCCCTTTTTTTCAGCTCGTTCCAGAGCGTAAAATCACCCACCGGCCAGTCATGATATTCATTTGGCAGCTGGAACTGGTCAAGATGTGCAGAAGCAATGATATTAAGACAGGCTGACAGGCCGTATTTTTCATAAATCTCGGCTGTCCTGATGCTGGACTTTTTAAATCCATCGTCGAAGCTGAGCGTGATGATGTATCGTGGACCCTTTAACGGTAAAGTAAATCCACCCGATAAAAGTCCGAGCCCCCCAAGACCGAGCAGTTTTATTGATTCTCTTCTGGTTGTTCCCATACCAGTGTCAGTTTTGGATTTCAGAAAGATACTTTGCAGCCCATACATGATTGATATTCAGCCTGACTGCTTCAGCGAACATCTTCACTGCCTCACTGTCCATCTTTTTACCCATATAACCGAGTCCAATCAGATAATAGGCATTGGATAACTTATCATCCGGTGTCTCCCGTTCACCGAATTTGGCAAAAAAATCTGCTTCGGTGAATTCCAGACGCTGTTTTCCAAGAGATATGAGTCCGTCAAATATCTCCTGCGCCTCCTGGCCTTTACCAATCTTCTCAAGTGACAATGCCCTGTAATAATGGTTTTCATTCAATCCGGTTTGTTCCCTTTCTTCCAGACAAAGCCGATACTCTTCCATGGCCTGCCTGGATTTT
>CAZIAU010000331.1:0-1596 GCA_964536755.1 uncultured Bacteroides sp.
AACCGTGTGGATTCGGTAATGCTTGAACGTCTTCTTGAAAACGGGAAAGAGGAAGCCGGTATATATGCCCAGTCCTACAGGATCTTCGATGCCTCTTCACAGTTTTCGTTTCTGTTTGCAATGCTTCTGCTTCCCATGTTTTCTCGAATGATAAGGTTGAAACAGAATGTAAATGACCTGGTGAGGATGGCTCTTCCCCTTCTTCTGGTAGCGGGTTTATCTCTTGCCATATCCTGTAACTTCTATAATCATGAGATTATCGATCTTCTTTATAAAACTCATGCACCTTACAGTTCAAGGATACTTGGTATCCTGATGATCGGATTTCTTTTTGTTTCCACCAGCTACATATATGGAACACTTCTTACAGCAAACAATAACCTGAAGCAACTCAATATACTTGCCGCATCGACAGTTGTAATCAATATTTCCCTCAACCTGGCTCTTATTCCACGTTACCATGCCCTGGGTGCAGCTTTCTCAAGCCTTATCTCGCAGGGATTCTATGCCATTCTTCAGGTAGTTCTTTCCACGCGGTTGTTGAAAATCCCTTTGAATGGCGATATTCTGGTAAGGGTTTCCGGATTCCTGGCCTTCAATATCATCGCCGGCTATTTCTCGCTGAAGATCCCAGGCTGGGTACCCGGATTCTTCACTCTGTTGATCTCCTGTCTCATCAGCTCCTTTTTACTGGGACTTATTCAGCCTGTCCGGCTGTTAAACCTTATCCGTGATGATAAGGATATGATAGAGTGAAAGACCCGTTTCCTCCCAGTTAAAGGGAAATAATATCACTATAATTTCTCGTTTACATACATTATTTCATCTGATTATTTTGTTAATATCCTGTTTATATGCTATTTATTATTCTTTTTATGGTGTTTTTTACTCCTCTATACTTTTTATTCATTTTTCATGTTAGGAATTTGTTAATTGTTCGCCACCCTGGAATTCTCATATCCTGGCGGCTTTAGCTACTTTTAGAGCAACCAAATACAGAAATGAAAGGTGGAGCACAAGAAAGACGAAAAATTAAGACGGACCAGCAGGACTTCTTTGCTGTTCAATCAGCGTGAACAGGAAGCCATCAGTCTTTATTGCGATAAATATAAGATCAGGAATAAATCCAAGTTCATGAGAGAGGCTATCATGACAGAGATCCTTAAACGATTTGATGAGGATTATCCCACACTGTTCGAATTCGAGAAACCTAATCTCTTCTACTCTAAATAATCTCCATGGAATAGATTATTGCTTCCAGCTGCTTGAGTTTTATCCTCTTCTTCTGGTTTGGATAATAAATATAGCCATCCACAGTAACGATCCTGCCTCTTTTTTCATCATATACAGAATGACTCAGGAAGGGCCCTCCCATATAACCATTTTCCAGTTCCCATAACCCCCTTATTTCGACCACATCCATACCATTGATTTTCAAATCGTATGCAATCGGTTTATACATATTCGCAATAGTCATATACGATCCTTCCCTGGGTCCTTCAACATAGGTTTTGGTGATCCTGTTCCGTTGCTCCAACAGCTCGGAAGTTGATAGATCTTCAGCACTTTCCACCTTATAATCCCACACCTGAATTA
>CAZIAU010000331.1:1606-4452 GCA_964536755.1 uncultured Bacteroides sp.
ATATTCATCTGTACTGAAATCCAGGTTATACCCTCTTGGAATTGCCAGCCTGATCTGATGATGGTCTGAAATTTCCTTTTGTATTCCCGGATCTTTTGAATCTTCAAAGGTTTTCATCAGTCTGTTTCTGTCATACTGCACCAGGAAACTTTGTATCCGTTGTTCATTCTCGCTGATCAGATCCCGAAGCGCAGCACCGGTGGGAGCTTCAAGCTGAACAACTATCTGTGGCTTTGCCCAGACGTTCTCCCTGAACCGGATCGACGGTTCTCTCCCTGCATTTACAGATGTCAGTACTATAGACCTGTGATACTTGTAGAAATCATCAAACGAGGCGGAGGTAATATGAATCACATCGAAAAGTGGCTCCGACTGGGGTAATCCGGGATATTCTTCCATAAGTACATCCTGAAGCAATTTTCCTGCAGAGTTTTCCCAGTTGAAATTGTCCATCACAACGAGCACTTCGCCTGCCCCCCCCTGGATATTGGGCATGATCTTGCCTCCTGCTCCTCCCTGTTTGCTGGCTGTATCACATGACAGGATTAAAAATACCAGGCCGGCAGGGATAAAAAAGCCTGTCCACCGCAACAGACAGGCCTTCAAATTCATAAGGAATCTATTCCTTACCATCTTTAATTTTTTTCTGATCCACAGTATCGTCAACCACATCATCATCATCATCATCCTCTGCGGTTGCCTTCTTAAATTCCTTCATACCCTGACCCACTCCACGCATTAACTCAGGGATCTTACGTCCACCGAAAAGCACCAGCACGAGCAGAACGATTAATACTATTTGCCAGACTCCTACTGCAAGGGTTATAAAAGCTTCCATTTTATTCAATTAAAAGGTTTGTAATACAAAAATAGCTAAATAATTGTTCTATTTATTAAATAATCCAATGATGTCATTCAAATTTGCGTAAAGCAGAAGGCTCAATAAGAGAACCATCCCCACGATCTGTGCATATTCAAGGAATTTATCCCCCGGCTTCCTGCCCGTAATCATCTCAAAAAGCAGGAACATCACATGCCCTCCATCCAGTGCCGGAATGGGCAGAACATTCATGATAGCCAGAATGATGGAAAGGAACGCGGTCATGGTCCAGAAACTTTGCCAGTCCCAGGTGGAAGGGAAAATACTCCCTATTTTTATGAATCCGCCGAGCTCTTCATAGGCTTTGGTTTTTGGTTTAAACAGCATTTTAAGCTGCTTCAGATAACTTTTCGTAATATCCACACCATGCCTGATACCTGCAGGTATGGACTGAAGTAAAGAATATTTTACAACCACCGGATCAAACCAGTGGATATAGGTATAGTTCTTGAAACCGAACAGGCCCTCCTCACTTGTTGTGACATTTACCTCAATAGTGTCTGAACCCCTGAGCAGAGTCAGGTCGAATTCAGTGTTCTTTGCTTTGTGGGTCTTTTCCTGGAACTCGTCATAGAATCTGACAGGATCGCCATTGATGGCTATGATCTGGTCCCCAACCTGTGCACCGGCTTTACTAATTCCGCTGCCTTCGACCAGTAATGCAATTTCGACGGGTACCCTGGGCTCCAACGGAGCTTCCACCTTCAGCAATCTTGAAGTTACATCATCGGGTAAATGAATATCCAGAAGCTTTCCGTCTCTTTCAACCTGTAATACTTTTGCCTCATTCACCACAATATCGTGATGGATGGTCCTCCACCTTTTAACCTTGTTACCGTCAATGGAAATTATTTTATCCCCGTTTCTCAAACCCATGTTGATATACTCCTGCTCGAACATGTATCCGTATGCGATCCGATCAGGCGGAACGAAAGATTCTCCCCACTTGAAAAAAACAAGAATATATATGACCAGGGCCAGCAGGAAATTGACCATAACCCCTCCAAGCATGATAAGCAAACGCTGCCAGGCCTTCTTGGTCCTGAACTCCCATGGCTGCGGGGGCTGTTTCATCTGCTCCCTGTCCATTGACTCATCGATCATCCCGCTGATCTTCACATATCCTCCCAGTGGCAGCCACCCGATTCCATATACCGTATCTCCGATCTTCTTTTTAAACAGTGAGAACCCCGCATCAAAAAAGAGGAAAAATTTCTCCACCCTTACCTTGAATATCCTGGCCAGAGTGAAGTGACCCAGCTCGTGTAGCACGATCAGAATAGAAAGGCTTACCAGGAGCTGTGCTATTTTAACAAATACATCCATTTCATTCTATATTAATTCTTTGGCAATCCGCCTTGCCTGCCGGTCTGTTTCCATATAATCATCCAGCGAAGGAGAACTGATAAAGACCGATCTTCCCAGTGTACCTTCTATAATGTCCGGGATACCGAGGAACCCTGTCTTTTTGTTCAGAAAGGCTTCCACTGCCACCTCGTTGGCCGCATTCAGAATACATGGCCAGTTCCCCCCTCTTCTAAGTGTTTCATAAGAGATTGCAAGGTTACGAAAAATTTTTGTATCAGGGGATTCAAAAGTTAATTCAGGAAAGTCTGTAAAACTGAACCGTTGATAATCGGATGGCAGCCTTTCCGGATAGGAAAATGCATATTGAATGGGGAGGCGCATATCGGGCAGCCCCATCTGCGCTTTAATGGATCCGTCCCTGAACTGGACCATGGAGTGTATTATCGATTGCGGGTGAACCACAACCTCGATCTGGTCCGGATTCACCGAAAATAACCACCTGGCCTCAATAACTTCCAGGCCCTTGTTCATCAGTGTGGCAGAATCGATGGTAATCTTCGGGCCCATGCACCAGTTGGGATGACAGAGAGCCTGTTCCGGGGTAACATTTTCCAGAAAATCCAGGCCCTTCCCCCGAAAGGGGCCGCCTGAGGCAGTC
>CAZIAU010000332.1:0-4406 GCA_964536755.1 uncultured Bacteroides sp.
TCCAGGGCATAACTATCCTGTACGAAGTTAGCCTGGATAGTCATATCGTTGTTCAAGGTCACAATTGCCGGGTTGTCAGTGCTGGTAATGTCACCGGTCCAGTTAAAAAAGTGGTAACCGGATAGTGGTGTGGCTGTGATCGTAACATCGGTGCCGCTAAGGTGCACGGGGCCTGCCGGATCCTGAGCGGCCGATCCCCCGGGAGATGAACCCAGGGTGAGGGTATAGCTGTACTGTGAAAAGTTTGCCTGGATGGTTTTATCTCCATCCATTAGCACATCGTAGGGATTTGTCGTACCGTTATAATCACCGGACCACCCGGTAAAGTACCATCCTGCATCGGGCGTGGCAGTGATCTGTACGGTTGTGCCGCTTAAATGAGTTGGACCGGCGGGTACCTGGACTGCAGATCCTCCGGGTGTGGATGTCAGATCCAGGGCATAACTATCCTGTACGAAGTTAGCCTGGATAGTCATATCGTTGTTCAAGGTCACAATTGCCGGGTTGTCAGTGCTGGTAATGTCACCGGTCCAGTTAAAAAAGTGGTAACCCGGATCTGCAGTAGCGGATATGGAAACCAGGTCACCTGTGAGGTAGGTACCCTGATCCGGGTCTTTAGCCACATTACCATTTCCGCCGGAACTCAGGCCGAGGGTCAGGATCTCCTTAAAAGTGGCAGTGATGGATTTATTGGTGTTCATGGTGATGCTGGTAGGATTAATCATTCCGCTGAGGTCGCCCGACCAACCGGTAAAAACCCAATCTGAGGAAACAGGTACAGCTTCCACATCTACCAGTGTATTGATCGGATAGGGTCCCGCATCCGGTAATGAAGCCACAGTTGTATTTACACTGCCGCTCCCGACAGTATTCACAGTGAGCGATTTCGTCTGTGCCAGCATCTGTCCCCCGCACAGCAATCCTGCCACCAGTATCGTAGCAAAAAATATAAACCTTGAACTGACACGGGTGATATATATCTTTGTTTTTATTTTCTGATTCATCGTTCTTCGCATTCGTATATAATAACTGGCAAAAATAACCCTATTTTCACAATATATAATCCTCTTTTCTATAATCCAAACGGCTCATTTTAACACTTTTTTATGAATCCTGTATCTGTTTGATTCACTAACATTTATACGGAACATCTGCAATCCGGGTTTCATAATAACCAAATTTCTGCTCAACATCAGGACCATTTCGGCCCAGCCCGGGATTCTTTAATAAAAATGTGTCTCCCGGCAAACAAGTAAGACAATACGGTCAACACAGCTCAATCCCCCACAGAATATGGGTTTCTTGACAAAACTCAGATATTGGATGATGAATTTAAACACAAAATTCACGGGTCAGATTGATCATCTCGGATAGATGATCAATCGCTGTGCTTTGGAATTGGATCCAAGGATCAAAATTACTGAATAAATACCACTTCTTAATATACTATTCAGATTATATGATTTTACGTGTGATTTCAAGTTCCCTTCAAGGTCAATGGTATCAGTGAAGAGTACATGACCTGAAACATCGGCTATCCGAAAGATAGCTGTAGGCTCTTCATTGTTAACATCTTCAAAGGACAAAGTAAAACTTCCATCGGAAGGATTGGGTACCACCGCCATCTCAAGACTATCGCTACCCTGAAAATGAAGCACATTCTTAAGGTTAATCTGCTTTACATCACCATAGACCACACCCTGGTCGGTCCTTACAAACGGTGAGATGTAATAAGCAGTATTGGTTTGAAGGGTATCCAGTTCCACGGTAAAACGAAGCTCACCAAACCCGGCCAGAAAGTTGTCATTAATCTCACTTTTACTCAGAGCCCGGCTATAAACTGCCACCAGGTAAATGGTGCCGTTCCATGGCCTCTGCAGTGTCCACTCATTGGCCAGCGCAAATTTATTGTCGCTGGAAAAGGAGAGATCGCCGGTCCTGATACCGGAATATTTTAACTTGTTATTAACCCAGATTTTCTCATTACCCTGTTTATCTCTCGTATAGACTAGATGATGCAACCCCAGACTGAAAAAACCCTGATTAGTCTGCACCTGGGGTAACCCGTTTATCCCTTCAGTTCCCTCTGTTTTCAATCTGACAGCATAATCAAAGTCAGAAACACTTCCCTCCATTCCCAGCATAAATGCCCGGCTGTCATTTCCTGTAGAAAGCGTCATGATCCGGGCCGGTCCTATCTGATTCAACTTTGAAGGTTTTATCCATGCTTCCATTGTTATCTCATTGCTGGAGGAAATCCTGTCAATAAGCTTCGTGGGAATCTCATCGGAATAGATCATTGATTGATTTCCTGTAACTTTCAGTCCCTGTCCCGGCTGCCAGTAGACATCCCTTGGAAGATTAATGGTAAGATCCAGGGGGGGAGTATTGCCGGATATATCCATAACACGGTTACCACTTTGTTCAGAAAAATCATACAAAACCAAGAGATTCTCTTTCACCCGCTCTTCGTGCACAACTGTATCTTTCTCCCTGTCGCCATATGTTGCCGGTTGAAATTCAAGAGTCGCAAGGTCCCTTGAAAAAACCACTCCATAGTCTTCCAGATCAGTATGCCCCAGGGAATCAAGCCTTGATTCGACTGTTACAACATCGGTACCCGTCGTAGTTTTCCTGGTGGCAACCACCGGCATGGTCGGATTAAGCGTCTTATCCGGATTAACTGTCTTGACAGTGATCTTTTCGGACTTTTCACTTTCATTGGAAGAGGCATCAAACGCCGAAACTGTAATATCATAAGAGATACCCGGACTTAACTGAGTCAGTGTGAAAGAGTTGGAAAAAGCAGTTCCTATAAGAATGCCATTTGAAATAATGTGATATCCCTGAACAATAACATTGTCAGTTGAAGGATTCCAGACCAGGCTTATGGTATTGCTGGTTACATTAATCGCATTCAATCCTGTTGGTATAGAGGGTGGTTCATTATCGGGTGCTCCGGTGGTAACAGAAAGGGGGACCGATTGTGAGCTTTCATTATCAACTTCATCGTATGCACTCACCGTAATGGAATAGGTGGTGTTCGCATTCAAACCAGTAATTGTAAAAGAGTTGGTTGCAATGCTGCCCCGGTACTCTCCGTTGACGTAAATGTTATAACCCGAAACATTAACGTTGTCCATCGCTGGATTCCATGCAAGCTGGATCGTATTACCTGTAACCCCCAGAGTCTGTAATCCTTCAGGAGTAGAGGGTGCCACTAAATCATTCTCCAGGGTTCTCTGTGTCAAGATTATGGATTGGGCACTTTCATTGGAAGCTGCATCAAAGGCAGAGACTGTAATATTATAAGTAGTATTTGCCGTTAATTGCGTTAGATTGTATGAAGTGGTGGTAGTAGCGTCTTTTCGTTTTCCGTCCACATACACAGTGTAGCCGCTTACCGCCCTGTTATCGGTTGATGGGTTCCAGGAGATTTTCATAGATGTAACATTAACATCCGGAGCCAATAAACCTGTGGGAATTGATGGAGGATCAACATCCGGAGGATTGATTGTCTCGTCTCCCCCGGACAGAGTTCCGGTCCAGCCAGCACCAACATACTCCCTATCAACTGAGTATCTAATAAATAGATACCTGCCGCTGCTTTCAATGACCTCCCCTCCTCCATAGGAATAACCTTTATATAATCTTACAAGCTCTGCATCAGTTGTATTACCATCATATATGAAAAGAAAATCACCAGAGCCAATCTCATAGTATTCCAGTTGAAAATAATACTTTATTACCTTCACCTGCATCTACTAAATAAGCCTCATCGATGCACACATTGGCTGAGTGCCCAAATTCACTATTTGAAATTTTACCGGTTGCAGGGACCAGCTGATCATAATAAACCCTTCGATCAGTTATTTCATCCGGGGTGCTTATTATCAAGTTTGGATCATGCGTATTCCTCGTTCCAAGAGTAGGATCGTCCGAGGGAACAAATATTTTAATATTGTCCATATAACTGTAACATTCATACAATGGTGTATATGAAAGCCCTGAACCCCCATAGAAATGTTGAATTGACAGAGCATCAATACCTTTTGTCCTGTCACCATGCAGCACCAGGTTTGTCTCTTTATATATTAGCTTTCCATCCACCCAGTATTCGTTTATTCCATCGGCATTTGGAGTGTCCCCGTTAAAAGTATTCAGTACAAGTCGTTGTGTAATGTTGTACCAACATCCATTGGAGAAATAGACCGGGTTAAGATTATATTGTTCGGTTGACCATGGGCACCATTCTTTTGTCCTGTCATAATGATAGGTAATTACCCTGCCCCCCCTTTTAAAATGAGCCCAGGTAGTAAATCCAGCCTCCCCATCGGGACATCCAAAGCCTGGCCATCTTGGTAATCCTCTAAGACCATTCAGTTTCCCTCCAGCCGTTGAATTAA
>CAZIAU010000333.1:0-4399 GCA_964536755.1 uncultured Bacteroides sp.
TGTATAAAAATCTGCTGACTGTCATGGACCTTCTGGGAAGCAATAACTGGGAGCGCCCGATCTATTATTCAACCACCGTATCCAGTGAAAATTATCTGAACCTGGAGAATTACTTTATTCGCGAAGGCCTGGCACTGAGGGTAGCCCCGGTGAATTTTCCAAACTCCAATTACCTGGGACACGTTCAGACAGACGATATGTACAGGAAGCTTATGGAGGAGTTTGACTGGGGAGGCCTCGATAACCCGGGGGTTTGGCTGGATGAGAATAACCTACGTATGACAATTCACTACCGCTATGCCTTTGCAGTGCTATCGGGGGCCCTGGCGGAAGAGGGTAAAATGGACAGTGCAAAGATGGTCCTTGACGAGTGTATGTTACATATGCCTGAAGAAAATGTTCCTTATAATGCCGGGATCACCCCCATCATTCAGGGATACTTCAGTGTTGGAGATACGGCCACGGCCCTGGAGATGGTAGGGAAGTATGAAAAGAAGCTGGAATCGGATCTTGATTATTTCCTGTTGTTATCCATGAGCAAAAAGTCAAGATTTAACAAATCGGCAAATGATTACCTTGGAGCGGTGAGGGATATCAACGCATTGAGGAGCATGTGCCTGGGCTATGGTGAAACTGAAGCCGCCATGCGGCTGGAAGAAAAACTATCGATTTACGGGCAAGATTACGACCGGCTCTTCCGTTAATTATATAAGATGCTGATCGTCAGGCCCCCTTCTCTTTTAACCCGTGCGCTGCACAGGATGACCTGGGACTTTCCCGGGGATCACCGGGACGTGTACCTCACATTCGACGACGGACCCACACCAGTGGTTACACCCTGGGTACTGGACCGGCTTGATGAAGCAGGGGCAAAGGCAACATTTTTCTGCCTGGGCAGGAATGTGGACAAACACCCTGAAATTTTCAACCAGATCCTGTCGGCAGGTCACACCGTCGGAAATCACAGCTACAGTCACCTGAAAGGATTCAGATCGAGCGTTAAGCGGTACATGGATGATATTCACCTGGCAGGCAGCCTGATCGGTTCAAAGCTTTTCCGACCCCCCTACGGGCGCATATTTCCCGCACAGGTGAAGGCAGTCCTGGAGCAGTATGATATCATTATGTGGGATGTACTGAGCATCGATTACAACAGTGGACTTACCGGTGAACGGGTATTACAGAACGTGGTGAAGAATGTAAAACCCGGTTCCATTATAGTGTTCCATGACTCGGATAAGGCCAGCGAGAATCTCTGTTATGCCCTGCCACGCACGCTGGAGTTTTTTCAGGAAAAAGGATTCAGCATGAAGGCCATCCCAAGCAACGGAATCGCGCAATTAAGACCCGATTGAGATCACCCATCAACTGAATGTTTTGTGTCTCTCAGAATCTAAGCCATCCACTGAATGTAGACCAGGAGCCCTATAACGATCCAGAGAGCCAGTTCGTGGGTCCAGGGATTCTTCTTGCGGTGAAAATAATTGGAAAGAATATATGCCACCGGGAAGCCTATATATACCAGGGAAGAGTTATCAAAGCGTCCGATGAAAATAAAAAACAGGATTCCGGCAATGAACATGTAGAACAGAACCTGGTAGATATTCTGGATCACCGTCTTCCTGGCCTGGAAGCGGTTTATCATATATATGCTCGCCACGATTATCAGCAGCAAGCAGTACCCGTAATAAATATATGCACTGTAGTGATGTGGTGTGAATGATCCTTTGAAGGAGAGATTTTCCCGGAGAAGGGTGACAAATCCCATTCCATCGTCCAGGACCACCCAGTACCATGTGAACAGGAACAGGAAAAGTAAAATATAGGCCACGACAGGATACAACAGTTCGCGAAAAGTCACTGAACGCATGGTTACAAGACTTATCCATATCAGCGGGATGAACCAGATCAGCTTCAGGTAGAACATGCTTCCCAGCGCCAGGATAAGGCCGGCTGTGAACACGGTGAAGGTATCGGGCCGTTTATCATGTATTTCAAAAAGGATCGCAAAACAGAACAGGTAGAAAAGTGATCCTGAAAGCGCAGGAGTCACATGGTGAGTTTCGGGAAGGACCATTGAAAAGAGAATGAAGAAGATCGAAGGCATAAGCGACCTTGAATCCAGAAGAACATCCCGGCTTCCGATCCGGTTAAGCATATAGCACAGGACCCATAAGATCAACAGCGTGATAATCCTGTCCAGGGTGGGGATCGTATGGATAGCCCCGAATATAAGATTATAGAAGGGCATAGCCGTAACTGTCCCGGCTTCCGGACCAATCCCGGCTGCATTCATCCCTCCGCCAGTGATAAAGGATTTGACAAAGATGGCCAGGGAGAGGATAACTATACCCGCCACTCCTGCGGACCTGTTGTTTTTAAAAATACGAAGCAGGATCATAGATCAGCGCTGCTTTTATTGGTACTTATAGATCAAAACCAATATCCCGGCGGAAATATTTGCCCTTAAACCGGATTGAATCAGCATTTTTGAAGGACTTCTGAAGTGCTTCCTCCATGGTTTCGCCGTATGAGCTGACCGCGATCACCCTTCCACCGCTGGTCAGGGTCCGGCCATCTTCGGATTTTGTACCGGCATGAAACACTATGCTGTCACTGACTTTTTCCAGGCCGGTGATCTCTTTCCCCTTTTCATAACTGCCAGGATATCCTCCCGAAACCAGCATCACAGTGGATACGGTACGGTCGTCGAATTCAATTTCCATCTCTGATAACCGGCTATCGACAGTGGCTTTCATGATCTCCACAAAATCGGTCTTGATGCGCGGAATTACCACCTCGGCCTCGGGATCCCCCATTCGTACATTATACTCAATCACGTATGGATCACCATTCTGATTCATGAGACCGATGAAGATAAATCCTTTGTAATCGATCCCTTCCGATTTAATCCCCTCAATGGTGGGTTTCACTATACGGTCCTCAACCTTTTTCATAAACTCTTCATCGGCGAATGGAACCGGGGATACGGCTCCCATCCCTCCCGTATTGAGCCCGGTATCCCCCTCCCCGATGCGCTTGTAATCCTTTGCCTCGGGCAGAATGACATATCCTTCTCCGTCGGTGAGCACAAAAACTGAAAGCTCAATTCCCTTCAGGTGCTCTTCCACCACCACTTTTTTCGAAGCCTCGCCGAATTTCCCGTGCAGCATATTGTACAACTCCTGCTGGGCCTCTTCCAGGTCATCGATGATCAACACTCCTTTACCCGCAGCCAGTCCGCTGGCTTTCAGCACATAGGGTGGTTTCAGTTTGGTGAGGTATTGCTGGCCCTCAGAAAGGGTGTAATCGATAAAAGTCCTGAAACCGGCAGTCGGTATATTATTTTCCCGCATAAATAACTTGGCCATATTCTTGCTTCCCTCCAGTTCAGCCCCTGCTTTTGAGGGTCCTATAACCGCAACTTTTGCCAGTTCAGGATCCTCTCTGAAAAAGTCCGTGATCCCTGCCACCAGCGGAGCCTCCGGCCCGACCACCACCATGTCTATCTTCTCACCGGTCACCAGTTTCTTGATCCCCTTAAAATCCTCCACTCCCACCGGTACATTGGTCCCGAGCTCCGCTGTCCCTGCATTTCCGGGTGCAATAAAGAGTTTATCCAGCTGCGGGCTTTTCGCCATGGCCCATGCCAGTGCATGTTCCCGGCCTCCGCCTCCGATGATGAGTATGTTCATGGTAGTTGTTGTTTATTCAATAATGTGCCTCAATGTATAAAGCAAAAGTTAAAGGTAAAGAATTGTTCTGGGGGATAGCCAACCGTAACTGAAAATCTTCCTGCGGAAAATTTGTAGGTTACTAACTGGCTATCCCCCAGAAATAAGGTTACCCAAAAGGAAGAAAATTCACATAGTTACCATGAAACCGAAAAAAAGAAACCGTCCCAATAATAAATCAAGGACGGTTTCAAATATTTGACAGAAGGTAATAATCTTAATTCACAACTATCCCCGATTTAAGTGTTCGTCCATCTATGCGTAGCATGTACATTCCCTTCGAAAGGTCAGAAACATTGATTGATTCAATGATCCTTCCACCTGATGGATAGAGTTGCCGGCTCATCACTACCTGCCCTGTGAGGCTCAAGACCTCCAGCATGCACTCATCACGCTCAAATACCATTTCCAGGTTGATCACATTGGAAGCTGGGTTGGGATAGATCATCACATTGTTTGCCGAAAGATCCTCAACACCCACATGAGTCAGATCACTGATCTCAATTGGATACGAAGATACCGGTCCGCAATAATTCTTATCATTCACCTCAACCACATAAGTACCCGAGTCCCCGGCACCAAACTCAAACAATCCGGTTATTTTCTGTATACCATCGGGCAACAGTGTAAAGGTATATGGCAGAGTACCACCCGAAGCAGACACA
>CAZIAU010000334.1:0-4397 GCA_964536755.1 uncultured Bacteroides sp.
CAGCTGTTCCGTTTCCAGGTTCATTAACTCTCCAAGTGTCGCCTTTACAGTTCGCTCATCGGCGGGAGCGGTTATGTCATCCATGGAAACACTCCAGGTGGTTCCATTTTTGCTGAACCGTATCTCATTTCCCATTTCGGATCTGGGATAGAGAAGCATGGATGTAACCATGCTGGTATCAATTTCAACGATATCGGTCCGGAGGGTCCTTTCTGAATTTTTTACCCTGGTAAATTTGGTAATAACGAAAACTGCTGCGAGGGCCAGGAACAGGATCAGCAGCAACCTGTTGTTCTTTTTACCGCTCATTTAACCTCCACTTTAAAAATTAAGAATAATTTGCTTCCATGCGTGCGATCCTCTGGTTCTTACGATACTGGTACCTGATTCCCCCGTAGATCAACACAAGCAATATAGGGAGCAGGAAATTAAGCCATTTGATCAGGCTTCGGGTACCGTCTTCCATCTGTTTAATGGGTCGCGAACTTACACCTTTGGTTCTCAATTCAATAAGGCCCGTATCATCACTCAGCCAGTCGATACTGTTCACCAGCAGGCTGATGTTATCGGGATTCAACTGCTGGTTGTTCTCATTCACGGGAAAGTCCCCATCGGCTATCACCACCATTTTGCTGTTTACACCGCCCGCAAGAGGGCCTTCGACTGCACATCCGAGTACCTGGCTCCCAAGGGGGAAATCTCCGCTTGTCCATCTACGCTGGAAATTCAGGTATGTCGGGGCACTCTGCGTTCCGGAATGATCTGAACTGAACAGGATGGGGGTATAACTTATGGAAGAATCGCCCATAAAATCAATGGTGCTCGCAAAGGGCAGGATAACCTCCTCCAGTCCCTGGGTGACCGGGTGATCTGAAAATTTATTGATCCTTGGTACATGAGGAATTGCTATACTTGAAATCTGTATGGCATTCCCGATCTGTTGCTGCATGGTGGCAGAAACACAATTCTGATCGATAATGAAATTTTCATTAATGTGTATTCCTTTATCCCTCAGCCAGGTTTCCAGTCCCGTTGTAAGCCCGTTGCCGTATCCGTTCTGCAGGTCACCGTTTACCCGGTTCATGGCAATGAATAATTTTCCTCCCCTGGCCAGGAACTGATCCAGTTTGTCAAATACCATGGAAGGAATGGAGTCCGTGGGACGCACTATGGCGAGCGTATTGATATAAGGCGGGATAGAAGTGGTATCGGTAATGGTTACCTCTTCCACGCTGTAAAGCACCCCGAGTTCCTGGTTGACCTGGGACAGGCTGTTCATAGCCGGTTCACCGTGGCCCTGAAGAAATCCGACCACTGGCTTATCCACTACCGCGAGCTTCTTGATAGCTGTAGAGAGTGTGTATTCCATGGCCAGTCCCGGTTCCACCACCGGAATGATCTCCTTTCTTTCCCCGAGACTCAGGACAGCGCCCATATATGCCCTCTGTTGTTTCATCTGGTCTTTCTCCCTGACATTGATCATTACCGGTTGGATCCCGTTCTGCATGGCCTCCTGTTCCAGCTCTTCATCCTCATTGGGGCTTATGAATTCATAAACCACCATCTGGCCCGATAACTTACCGTATTCAACAAGCATTTCACGAAAGTCATTCTTTGTCTTGATGAGTTGAGCCGGGATATCTTTACTGAAATATGCTTTAACGGTAATGGGCTCACTGAGGTCCTTCAGTATGTTCTTTGTTGCTTTGCTGAGCGTATACTGCCGGTTCTCCGTCAGGTCAAGCCTGAAAAAATATTGTTCGGAAAGCAGGTTGACGAGCAAAAGGATGGCTACGAACAGCAGGATCGATATGGTGTATTTTCTTGTTTTCATCTTGCGCCGGAATTATTCGTTAATGTTTCTTCTGGTCAGTGATAATTCCGAAAGGAATAGCCCCAGCAGGATAATGGAGAAGAAGTAAACCAGATCTCCGCTGTCGAGGACCCCGCGTGAGATGCTGTCGAAATGCTCACGCATGCTCAGCGAATTGAGGATCTGGCCCAGGGAACCTGAAAAACCGGATGCCAGCATGCCAAAAATAAGGTGGAAGAAAAGGCCGATAAATAGTGAGATCAGGTATGCAACAATCTGGTTCTTGGTGATGCTGCTTGCCCAGAGTCCTATACTAATATATGCCCCGCTCATAAGGAGCAATCCCAGGTATCCTCCCACAACAGCTCCCACATCCAGATTGCCAATACTCCCGATGGTGATTACATAGGGAATGGTAAAAAACAGGGCCACAAGGATAAGTAAAAAGGTTGACAGGAACTTGCCCAGGATCACCTGACGATCTGTGACCGCCCGTGTGAGAAGCAGTTCTATGGTGCCGGACCGGATCTCTTCAGCCAGCAACCGCATTGTCAGTGCCGGGATGAAGAAGAACAGTGTCCAGTATGCAATGGAGAAAAATGCTCCCAGGCTTGCCTGTCCGATCAGGAATACATCCGTACCGAACAACCAAGTGAAAAACCCACTGATCCCCAGGAACAGTACCAGCATTATATAAGCAATGAGTGAATCGAAAAAAGACCTGAACTCTCTTTTACACAATATCCAGATTGTCTGCATGATCTGACTTTTTATTCTTTTTATTAATTGGTGGTTAGATCCCTGAAGATATCCTCCAGTCTTGTTTCAAATGGTATCATTTCGGTTATGGTCCATCTGTTTTCAACACATAACCGGAATACTTCACGGGCGGCATCTGAACCCTGCTTGCACTGGAGTTCAAACCGATCTGTCTGATCGTCCACGAAACCTACCTGGTTAACAGGACCCAGTCCCTGCAGGGCTTTAAATACCTTGTTGCTGTCCCCGTCCTCCACTTTGATCCGTAGCAGATCTTCACCGCCGGCCTGCTTTCTCAGGAGATCGGAGGTGCCGTCGGCCACAATCTTCCCCTGATTAATAATCAGTATCCTGTCGCAGGTAGCCTCCACTTCAGAGAGTATGTGGGTGCAGAGAATCACTGTCTTATGTCTTCCTAGTTCCCTGATCAGTTTCCTGATCTCGACGATCTGGTTGGGATCCAGACCCGATGTGGGTTCATCCAGGATCAGGATTTCCGGATCATGGATCATGGCTTGTGCCAGTCCGACCCTCTGCCTGAAACCTTTTGAAAGCTCGCCTATCTTCTTGTGCTTTTCCCTGTTGAGTCCGGTTATACGGATCATTTCTGCAACTCTTTGGAGTATATTCTCCCTGGGAATAGCCTGTAATGCTGCCACATACTCCAGGTAATCCATAACCGGCATGTCCTGGTAGAGGGGATTATTTTCCGGAAGGTAGCCGATATGTGTTTTTATTTCGTCGGCATGATCCTCCAGAAGCCTGCCTCCAATATGGATCTTCCCTTCTGTGGGAGTAATGAAATTCGTGATCATTCTCATGGTGGTGGTTTTGCCGGCACCATTGGGACCGAGAAACCCGACAATTTCACCTGTCTTGACTTCGAAACTTATTCCGTCAACAGCGTGTTGCCCACCATATTTTTTAGTCAGGTTTTCAATTCTGATATCCATACTGAATGTAATTCTTCTGGTTATATACAAAGGTCGCGGCAAAAATAGCAAATCAACTTTCTTATTACCAAGCCGCAATATTGATTTTTAACTAACTTTAACAATTCGGGTTTCAACCGCTTATTCCTTCTCTATTGCATCACTCTGGGGGTATCATTATATGCTTTTATCCTGGTGATGACAGACCTGAGAACGTTGAATGCAGGAGAGTGGTTCGAGAAGGCTCCGGCAAAGCTGGTTTCAGGATACATCTTTTTTGTGGCCCTAGTTTTCTATGCACTCTGGTTGAAATCTATTATTCCGGCGATCCTGAGTAACCAGGTTCCTGCAGACCTTACAGATAATGACCTACTCGTCAATCCGGTCCATGTTATTGACCTGGTTTTTGCCCTGCCCGGACTGATCATAGGTTCTGTACTCTTATGGAACAAACGGGGAATGGGTTATATCATTGTTTCAATTGCTCTGGTATTCATGGTCCTGTTAACCATTGCCCTGGCTGCTATGGTGATCATGCTTGTGGTGAAAGAGATCAGTGAGGACTTTACAGTGGCTGTGGTTTTCGGGGTGCTTTCCCTGACAAGCGTTGTATTTACAATTCTCTTGCTGAGACGGATAAGATCTGATACCCGCTCAATGTAAATTCTGAATAAGCAGGAGCTACTGTTGCTGAAAAGAGGCCATCAGGATTGCATGGGGTAGCTGAAGATGGGGGTGGTTTTCATGGCTTTATCCTTGACCTCATGGATCTCCTTGTCGGTAACGGTCGCGATTGACGAGATCGGCACGGATTCCACGGCCCGCTCCATGGCTCTGAGCATGGCGGATTGGAGTCTGACCTGCTTCATGACACTAAGGTCCCGCATTCCCTC
>CAZIAU010000335.1:0-4385 GCA_964536755.1 uncultured Bacteroides sp.
AAAGAACATGCATGGCACACAACAAGAAACCCGCTGATATTCAGCGGGTTTATGGCGTTTCTAGAGGTCGGTAGCGGAGTGTGTTTTATAACTTTTTTAAGGCATTCTATTACACTATTAGACATCAATATCCTGATCTTGAATCATTTATAGATCAGAGGACCTCAAAAAATGATCATTTTGTTTACCCCAAAAACCGTTTCGATACTTTTTAGACATTCAGAAAAGCGTTATCTTACTTTCAGGCTTATATTTTTTCAATGATTTCTGACTTCAGCCATTCAAAGGCAGCCGCCTGATTGTATACTGATTCCCGTCCAAGTATTGCTTCCATATCTCCTGAGAAACCGGGGTCATTCTCCTTTTCTTCAATATTTTTTAAAAACACTTTTTTGCTTGGCGGATTTTTACCTGTTGCAAAGGTGATGTACTCCTTAAAACAATGAATGATTTTATTTATATCCAGAGGCATATGTAATCGGGCAAAGTCCAGATCAAATAAGTCTCTTCCTTTACTGCGTTGGTATAATGCTCTCATTTTAGTACCAAGCAATTCATTTAGGCTGTACGTCCTGATTTTGGCCGCTCCAGTGTACCATTCATTGACTACTTCAAAGGGAAATTCAACCCAATCCAAAACATTGAAATGCTCTTTACAGTTGATTTCTACTTTCAGACGCATTCTTATCTCTTCATATTCAGAAGTAAAGCGATAAAGCAACTTTGTTCCATGCCCTCTCACCACAGTCTTTCTGTCTTCTTCAAAAAAGTCAATTACTTTTTCTAATTGCTGCATTATGGGCTTAATAGGTCCTGCTTTAATCTGCACTAAATCGATGTCTTCCGAATATTTATCACGAGTCGTGATAAGTTTTCTTATCCAAAGTAAATCGTTATCCAAAGTACGTTTCTAACATCCATTGGTAATCAGCAGTTTATCAACGCTACTTTTCAAAACCACTTTGGATAACGATATTGATTATTTTGCAAAATTCTTTAACCATTCCCTAAGTTTTGAGTCCCTTTCCCAGATTCCTTCGTTTACCTGAGCTGGTATAATATTAACGTATGCAGCCTCCAATGCCTCACGTTTTTGTTTTGAATCGGCCCTGGCGTAGACTTCCGTGGTCTGTATGGATACATGGCCCAGGATATCCCTGATGTACACAAGGTTTACACCGGATTGTAAAAGGTGCATTGCCTTGCTGTGGCGTAAGGTATGTGGGCTGATTTTTTCAGGTATCAGATCGGGTCTCAGTATCCGGGCATTCTGAATATAAAGATTTAGGATATAGGCCACCCCTGAGTTGGTTAGCCTTTCCCTTCGATTATTGGCGAACAACGGCCGTTGATTGAATGCCAGGTCATCAAGACGGTTTTCCTTCATATAGGACCGTAATAGATCCACCTGTTCGTCCTGTAAGGGGACGATTCTTTTTTTACCGCCTTTTCCAAAAAGGACAACATGACAGGGTTTGTTGAGATTCAGGGATGCCGGGGTCAGGTCTATGAGTTCACCTACCCTTGCCCCACTATCATAAAGCAATGCCAGCAGGGCCAAGTTCCTCCTTCCCGCTTTGCTGTTTGTCGGTATCTGTTCCAACAGGAGTTTGATCCCCTCAACGGACAGGTAATTGACTGCACTTCTTTTTCCTTGTTTCTTGATTTTGATGGACAGGATTTCCTGCCATTGTCCAAGACGTTTTACATCTTCATATTGCATGTATCCAAAAAAGGAATGCAGGGCGGCCAAACGCTGGTTTCGGGTCGAGTTGGAGCATTTTCGGTCTTTCTGCACCCAGTCCAGGAAGCCGAGAACGGTTTCCCTGGTAAAATGATTGAGGGCCAACCTGTCCGCTGCTTTGCCCAAGACCTTGTCCATATAGGTGAGTACGAGGATAAAGGTGTCACTGTACGATCGTATCGTATGGGAGCTTGCCCCCCTTTCACCGACAAGATATTCTGTAAAGAACCTTGTCAGATATTTTGCAAGATCAGTGGTCGTTTCCATAATCGATGCCTATTTTGATTTTGTTGGGGAACACGAAGGAGGTAAGGGAGGATTCCATTTTGATGATCTCTGGATGGATTTCCTGTGTCATCCTTACGTATTTTTCTGTTCCCGCTATAGTCTTATGCCCCAGAAAAGTGGATAGGATCGGAAGTGCACAATAAACATCCACTCCACTCTTTACCATTTTTTCAAGGGAGTGGACCGCACAACTGTGCCGGATATCATGTACCCGGGGGCCTTGTTGCTTCCCTAAATGTGGTATCCCGCATTGTTTCAGTACCACCTTGAACCACCTGTATGCTACACCTAATGTAAACGGGGTGCCATTGGCCTTGACAAAGAAAAAATGATCCTTGTCCGCTATGTCCTCGACCGGAATTTGGTTCCTATAGCGTTCGTATTGTTTCATCACTTCCATAAGGGATGGGTTTATTGGAACTATGCGCTGCATCTTGTTTTTTGTTTTTCTTATGACAACTTGATGGTTCCGGTAATCGACATCCATGTTCTTGATGGCCAATGCCTCTCCGATCCTTGCCCCGGTACTGTAGAGGAAGCGTATCAAAGCGGGGAGGGCAAAAAGCGCCGTGTTCATATTGCTACAATGCGGCATGGCCAACCTGTCACATTCCCTGAAGATGCATTCCATTTGCCGATGGGTGAAAATATAGGGAATGAAGTTCCATGCGTTTCCCTTGGGTAGCCGGGGGATGTGGCATTCATGGCCAAGATGGCACATATACTTGCAGAACTGGGACAGGACGGAGTATTTATCGTACAGCGTCCGGGCTTTGTCATTTACCCGGGTCGCCCTCCATGCGGCAATCTGTTCACTGCTTATATAGGTCATTGTGGCCCCGGTTTTCAGGAAGAACCGGTCAAGATCCAAAAAGATATACCCGAATTTGTATAGTCCATACCCCATGGTGTCCTTCATTTTCAGGAAGCTCTCAAAATAGGGAGCGAACACACTTTCGTATTTAAATTGCTCAGCCATAAAAAACACCTCCTTTCTGCTCATAAAAATTTATGGATGCCAGGGGCACATCAAGCGCACACCGCATAAGGCTGTTTACATCTATACGCAAATAATTCATGGTAACCTGTGTATCGGAGTGACCGAGTGCTTCGGATATGACCGGGAGCGAGGTCCCGTTGCGCAACAACTGACTGGCCAGGGTATGGCGCATGGAATGGGGACCAAACTTGCGGCCATTGATGTTGACACCGGATGCCCTTATTATTCTGCTTATGGCTCCATTGATGACCAACCTGTTGACAGAACCGTAGGGAGCGGTAGCTGTCAAGAACACCTGCTGCAGTTCGGATAATGGTCTGCCATATTTCAGGTAGTTGATAATGGCCTCCCCAACATCGGTCAACAGCGGCAGTTCCACTATTTTCTTTGTCTTGCGTTGAACCAGGCATATAAGATTGTGTTGCCAGTCCAAATTCCCGAAGGCCAGTCCTGCGATGTCCGAAGAACGCAGGCCGAGCCGGGTGGTCAGGAGAAGCATTGCATAATCACGTTTTCCAACGGCACTGGACTGCTCCACCGTATTCTCAATACGCTTTATCTCATCGGCATTGTATACCGAGGGGAGTTTCTCTCGTATGGGATAATTATTTCTTCCAATGATATATTCCACATTTCTGTCGATGTATTTCCGTTCATATAAGAACCTGCAGAACAGGCGGATGGTACTGAGATACCTGTCCTTACAGTTCTGGGCCGATGATATAAAACTAAGAACATCGTCTTCGCCGATATCGGAAATATGGCCAACGGACCTTAATGTAAGATGCGTGATAAAGTAGCTTAGCCTGCGTCGATGGTTTTCAATGGTAAGTTTGCTGCGACGTAGATTTTCTTGGGACCCTAGGAACTCAAGGGCAACTTCCCCAATCTTACCGGGCAGTTCATGGTGCACGTACCGCACAATTCTTTTCCTGACTTTCCCATGCAAAAGAAAATCGTCCAGAACGTGCACACTGCGCCGGATTGCACGCATATGAGTAGCACTCATTACCGGCATCCCGTTCAAAAAACTTTCTCCGATGGCAGGGCGGTAGTTTCCCAAGGAGTTTTTTTTCATATACTCTTGGATTCCATCCCGCCAAAATCGAAGGTAATCTTTGATCCGTGGTTCGCTGTAGCCTTCCTGCCTGAGGAAAACCACACAATCCCTGATCAGGGATTTGATTTCTCTTTCTGTGTCCATTTGTTATTTTTTTAGTGGAATGCACCATTGCATTCATTTGAAAATAACAAATATTATCACGAGAATATTATCAAAAGCTATATTGATAAACAGATACTTATGGGGCTTTATAGCAATAGCTTTGGATAACGATTTACTTTGGATAAGAA
>CAZIAU010000336.1:0-2215 GCA_964536755.1 uncultured Bacteroides sp.
CATCAAGCCTCCGTTATACCGGGATCGTAGGAACCGGGGGGATCGGCAGCGGGAAATTCTTTCAGTTGGACGGCAACCAAACCATGGGAAGAGAGGAGAGCCGAAGCGGCCTTTTGCTTGATGTAAGGGATTACTGCAAGCAACATATCATACTGCACTATATGAAGATTCTTCTGGGACCAGGATTTACGGTGATCCCTGTGGGTAAAATTGGTAATGATGAAACCGGTAATACTCTTTTCCGGGAGATGGAGGATACAGGATTTAAAATGGACCTGGTCCGGAAAGTACCGGACCTGCCTACCCTGTTCTCTTTCTGCTTCCAGTATCCCGACGGGTCCGGAGGAAATATGACCACGGAAAACTCGGCCAGTGCCGATGTGGATCCGGGTTTCATCCGGGAGGCGACAGGGGAAATCAAGAACCTGGGGGTGTCAGGTATGATCCTTGCAGCTCCCGAAGTCCCTCTTTCATCCCGGCAGACTCTCCTGGAAACCGGGAAGGAAAACGGGCTCTTTTGTTCAGCATCATTTACTACCGGTGAGATAGGAGAGGTACTGGACAGAAGTATCATTTCCAACGTGGACCTGATTTCAATCAATCTCGATGAAGCGGAAGCTTTCGCCGGAATTCAGCCAGGAGAAAGAGACCCGGCATCATCTGTAGAGTCGGCAATACAAGTTTTGCATTCGCAGAATGAACATATCATGGTTTCTGTCACCGGAGGAAAGCAGGGCAGCTGGTGCTGGGACGGACAAAGAATAAACACTGTTCCTCCCATCGAAACCAGAGTTGTCAGCACTGCTGGTGCGGGGGATGCATTCTTTTCCGGGTTACTGTGTGGCACTTCCCTGGGGCTCCATTTCTTTGATGCTCAGAGGCTGGCAACGCTGATAGCAGGGATGAGCGTTACCTCACCCCACACTATTCATCATGGAATTGACCGGAAATCGATCTGCCGGTTCATGGAAGGCACGGATCAGTTATTCCCGGAAACAATTATCAACCTTCTTAAGGATTAAGAGGGTTACTCAGGTCTCTATCCCCACTTCTGTTTTCAGGGAGGGGATCAGCTTCAGGATATTCTCATAATAGATCTTCCTGAGGACGTCATCCGGAAGCCCGATGCCACAGATTGGCCAGCGTCCCTGTTCAAAGGAACCGTTAAAATCGGGGGAATAAAATGACTCATCAAAGGTTTCCAGGAACCTGAAATAGGTCCGGTACATCTCCAGCGAAGAATCAATATTTGCCGGCATATCTGTTCCGAAGATGATCCGGTCCTGGTGGGTAATAAAAAATTCCCTTGCCGAATATGGCTGACGCCCCAGTTCATCGATCCTGGCGGAAAAATCGATATAAACATTGGGGTTTTCATCAAGCAATTGTGAAACATATCCGATGTTTTCCGCACTATTTGCAAAATGAGGCAGAATAAATGTGGTATCCGGATGCTGACTGATCAGGTTATCACGTCTTTTCAGGAGTTCAGGTTTCCGGGGGAATCTGGGATCTGCAAAACTCCAGGATGGGTATTTCAACATCGATTCATAATGCTCGTTTTCGGGTGTAACGGGTTCGAAAAATCCTGCCGGATCTGCCTGGTGTATCAGGACCGGGATCTTAAGTTTAGCGGCTTCGCCCCAGATAGGGAACAATCGCGGGTCATCCGCCCCTATAAGGTCCCCTTTTGGATCCCTGTAATGAAGTCCCAGTTCCTTCAGGACTTTCAGGCCTTTTGCACCGAGGCTCACATGTGCCCTGAGGGTTTCAATGAACTCCTCCACGAATTTATTTTGATCGTCAAATAGTGGCTCACTGGTCGGGCGTGCAAGATCAGACATGGTAAAACAGTAGAACCTGCTGGGGTATTTTTCAGAACAATTGCTGAAGAAATCGGAAATACTCCCTGGCGATATCACATATCCGCCTCCGGAGAATTCGATATGAACATTACCGGTAAGATCACTGTAACAGGCAACCCCAACGGTATCCATCGTTTCAATGACACTTTCAATCTGGTAATTGCCCCACAGGTGGTTGTGGGCATCAATGACCGGGAACGCTGCTTTTTCAATTTTGGTCGGATTTGAAACCACGAGTGTTTTTTTCATCGGTTGGACCTTTATCTAATTTTTTTCTGTTTCTGACAACATCTCCAGTGCCTTCAGGTCACTGTTCTCCCTGGCGTGCTGCTCCAGGCAGGACCGGTGCT
>CAZIAU010000336.1:2225-4365 GCA_964536755.1 uncultured Bacteroides sp.
GATACTTTTGTAGTTCTCATCCTGCGCCAGGTTAACACTCTCCATGGGATCATTTTTCATATCCACGAGAGATTCACGACGATCCCCTTCACTGTAGATGCAATACTTATATTGATCGCTGCGCACCATCCTGCCCTGTGGTTGCAAACTTACGCCATCTACCGGATCGCCCTGGACCATATGATTTTCTGATACAATGAAATCCCTCTGCCATGCTATCCCGTCACCCTCCACGGCCGCTTTCAGGCTTTTACCAGGCAGTCCGGGCGGAATTGCTATGCCCGCAAATTCGCACAGGGTCGGAATTATATCTGTTCCCGTATTGATCAGGATATCCGATGTTCCTTTTACACCTCTTCCTTTCCATGAGATTATAAAGGGGACCCTTGAAGATTCATCATAGAAAACTGTTTTCTGGTTCCAGAGGTGGCTTCCTGCACATTCGCCATGATCGCTGAGAAACAGGACCAGGGTGTTTTCCTCCAGGCCGGATTGACTCAGGACATCGGTTATTTCACCTAAGAAATCATCGGCTCGCTCGATCAGCCTGTAATATCCCCATGCCAGTCTCCGCCAGTCATACTCACTGTAATTACCGACCGGAAAAAGGCGGTTGGCCTGGTAGGACCTTCGCATGTATGCCATAATATCAGTTTCGTTCTCCGGGGGGGCAGCATTTGATTTTACGGGAGGCAGCTCTTCCAGTCCGGGTATCTCCCCAATGGGCCAGCCCGGCAGTTCCTCAAAACGTGCCCACTGGCATACTTCATGGGGGCTCAGGAAGGATGCAATTACAAAGAAGGGTTTCTCATGCTCCTGTTTAAGGAAGCATGCTGCCTGTTCCGGATCCTGTCGGGTATCACCTTCCACCAGAATATCAAATCCATGTATCTCTTTAAGTTTACTGTCGAGTGCCACATGCCATTTTCCAAAATAGGCGGTCTCATAACCGGCATCCTTTAATAGTTTTCCCAGGAACACATTTTCTGAATGATCTATTGTAACGTTCTGGTTTGTAAGTATTCCTGTTTCATGGGGGAACCTGCCTGTCATCATGGAGCTGCGCATGGGTTTGCACAGGGGATTGGGACTATAGGCCCTTGTAAACCTCATACCCTGCTCTGCCAGCTGGTCCATATTAGGGGTGTGGAGGTATTGTTTCCCCATGACACAGCTCATTGCATCAGCATATTGCTGATCCGTCATTATAATAAGGATATTCGGTTGTCCGTTCGCTTGAGAAAATGATCTGTAACTCTGAAACAGAATAATGACAACCATACAGGAGACTCTGATAAAACTTCTACTTCTCATCTTCATCTTTGTTTTGACCGTTCTAATAGCTGTACAATGTAAAAAAATATAAAGCTGTATTGGACTTATCTTGCCGAATCTCTATCTTTTACGGATCATAATTACTTTCAGACCTCAAATTATGCCTAATACCAGGTTTTTTCTAGTCTTTTTGATGGCCCTGGCGGCCTTCCCGGTATTCTCTCAGACTGAAAAGCCCAATCCCGGGAATCACTTCACCGTTGAAAGGATCTCACCGGAATTATTTATCGTACAACCTGAAGGTCAATATTTTGCTGATTTCGGGAAAGATGCCTTCGGTACCCTGGAGCTTAGCTATCAGGTAAAAAAGGAGTGCACCCTGGAGATCCGTCGGGGTGAAAAACTGCTGGATGGAAGAATAGACCGGACTCCCGGGGGTACTATTCGTTACCAGGAAGTGAAAATGAAGCCGATGCGTACCTGAATCAGTTGAGCCACTATTCAGTGGACAATGAGTATGCCATTGCCCGGAGGACCATCGAATATTTGATGGGGTCACCGACCTGGCCTACGGAATGGCAGTTACATATGGCACTTATGTTTCACGCCGATTATATGTATACAGGAAATACCGAATTAATAGAGAAATACTATGAGAAGCTGAAATATAAGACCCTTATGGCCCTGGCCGATGAAGAGGGGCTGATCAGTACGGAAAGTCCTCGCCACAACGGTGAACTAATGGGAGATCTTGGTTTTTCCGATACCACGATGCGATTAAAGGATATTGTAGACTGGCCCCAGCCGGGAGGGTTCGGAGGGGTGATAGGCGAGACGGATGGATTCGTATTCAGGCCCCTGAACA
>CAZIAU010000337.1:0-4354 GCA_964536755.1 uncultured Bacteroides sp.
GTACCTGAGAAAGATCTACATCGGTAATTTTCTGGAGAATAGTCTCTGCACGTGGTCCCTGAACAGCCAACTGTGAGATATTCGGGGAAGCATCTTCAACTTCCACACCATACTCGTTGTGCTCCATAATCCATCTGTAATCTTTATCTATATTGGAGGCGTTAACAACCATCAGGTATTTTTCAGGGTCGTAACAATAAACCAGCAGGTCATCAACTATGCCCCCGTCTGCGTTTGGAAAACATGTGTACTGAATTCCTCCGGGAACAAGCTTTTTCAAATCATTTGAAGTTAATTTCTGGACCAGGTCAAAAGAACCGGGTCCCTTAACCCAGAACTCACCCATATGTGAAACATCGAAAACTCCTGCCCTCTCCCTAACACACCTGTGTTCCTGACGGACACCAGTGTATTCCAATGGCATTTCAAATCCTGCGAACGGAACCATTTTCGCACCCAGCTGTATATGATAATTGTAAAAAGCTGTCTTTTTCATCGGCAAATCAATAGTCATATTTCCGATAAAAATAATACTTTCTTACAGGAAAGAGATTGTTAAACAACAGGATTCTATTTGGAAAGAACCTTAAACTCAACACGGCGGTTCCGTTCCCTTCCTTCCGGTGTGTTATTGGGCGCAACGGGTTGTGTATCTGCATAACCTTTAAACACCAGCATCCCCTCTGCTATACCCCTGTTTACCAGATAATTAACAACTGATTTCGCCCTGTCAGCGGATAGTTTCTGGTTGATTCGGAGCGAACCTGTATTATCTGTATGTCCCGATATCTCCAATTTCATAGTTGGATTATTCTCAAGGAACTTGAATACCTGGTCCAGCGCTGCATAAGATTCAGGCCTGAGAACAGCTTTCCCTGTTTCAAAATAGATATTTTCCAGGACGACCTTGGTACCCACTTCCACTTTTTTCAGGTAATAATCCTGTATTACCTGTTCATCTCCGGTTGCACCCAACAGATCAAGTATATCAAGAAAATAGAGATAACCGGGTGTATTAATCTCGACACCATATATTTTAGGCTCGGGTAATCTGGCCAGATAGATACCCGAATCGTTGGAGATGGCCCTTGCGTCCACAGACCCGTCATCAGGATCTATAAATGAAAGGCTGGCCCGTACAGGTTTGACTGCTCCTTCCAGGGAATCCAGAACACGACCGGTAATCACAATTGAGGTATCAAGGACCAACAATTCCGGCCTGGTGAGGAAACCTGTTTTGATATGGCCCGGGCCGGCAACAAGCTGATCCTGGGTAGAAATTATTAATTCCTTCTCGGAACCGAGGAAGATAACCTTATATAAGTCCTTGGCACCAATACCACCATCCCTGATTGCGGAATAGTAACCGTACAATTCTGACTCGTCGGTTATGAAGAACAATTCATCATCGGGAGTATTGATTGGATATCCCAGGTTCTCCGGTGTGCTCCAGGCCCCGTTCTCCTGTCTTTCCGAACGGAAAATATCAAATCCTCCCATGCTGTTATGGCCCCTGGAAGAGAAATAGAGATACTTTCCGCTTGGAGCTATAAAAACACCCTCTTCATCAAAAACTGAATTGATAAGGCCTCCCAGATTGCGGGGCTCTCCCCACCTGCCCTTCTCATCCAACCTGCTGACCAGGATATCCTTATCTCCTTTGGTCAGCTTTTTATTCCTTGACACAAAATATAACTCCTGCCCATCAGGAGAGAGACATGCCGATGTCTCCCCCTCTTTGCTTTTTAATTTACCACCCAGGCTTTTGGGGGATTTCCACTTCAACTTTTCAGGTTTAAAGGAGGCGACCTGTATCTCTCCACCCTCAATATGACCCCTGTAAATATAGAGTTGGTCTCCTTCCGGAGAAATACCCACCAGGGCATCATTATGGGAAGTGTTAAATGGCTTATTTAATCGCACAGCTTCCCTGAAACCTTCCCCGGTGGCGGTTGAAATGTATATGTCTTCGTTGAATTTATTGTCAACGGGGTTTCGTTTAGACTTCTCAACCGGTCGGCGTGAAGTAAAGAACAGAGCCGTATCTCCATGTGCAAATATAGGATTGTAATCATCATACCTGGAGTTTACCTTGTCGCCTAGATTCTGAATAATAACCCTGACAGGTTCCTGTGAAAGTGTCTTTCCATTCTGACATTCAGAAAGCCTTTTGGCAAAAACAGGAGAATACTCCAATAATTCCTTTTCTTCCAGATTATCCTTGTGCGCAGTATAGTGATCTATTGCATTGTCAAACTCCAGAACCAGTTGAAATGCCTGTCCCAATAGCAGGTGAATGTCACTGCTTACTTCAGATTTCAACTGGAAGGCTTTTTGGAGATAATTAATCGCTTCGTATTTATTATCGGTAAACAGGTAGCAGGCTCCTATCTTGTAGTTCAATTCTGCATTTTCAGGATTGTACTGATTTGCAAAGAGGTAATTATCCCTCGCCATGTCATATGTGCCCTTACCTTCTCTGAAATATTTATCACCCTCCTTAATGCTTTTCCAGGCTTCTTTAAATCCAATCTGTGTATCGGTCCTGAATTCCTTTTTGATAATCTTTACATCTTCCTGTGACCAGAGAATCCCATGGAACATTAGTGCAATAATGCATATTGAAAGCCACCTCATTGTCATATAATGTATCTTAATTGCATTCTGTAATATACTCATCTGCTTCATCAGCCCCCAGCTCTTTGGCCATATTCCAGTCTTCGCAGGCACCGGTCAGGTCACCCATCATTTCCCGGATCAGTCCCCTGTTCAGAAACAGAAGTGCATCCCCCGGATGCTCCTCAATGGTAGACGAAATAAGACTAAGAGCTGGTTCAATCTGATTCTGTTTTGCCAGCACAGTTGATTTATTCATCCGGGCCACAGTAAAACCATCATTAATAAAAATAGCGGCATTAAAGTCCTCCAGGGCTTTATCAAGATCCCCCATGAAATAGTGAGCATAACCCCGGTTATTGAGAGCCAGAACCATTTCCGGATTCATTTCAAGGGCCTTTGAATAATCCTGGATTGCGCCTTCATAATCTCCCAGTAGTATTTTCACTGAACCCATATTGTTATATGCCAGGGAAAACTCAGGGTTATAATCAATGGCTGTCTTATAGTCAAATAATGAACCCTGAAGATCACCCATCCTCCTCTTTATGCCCGCTCTTTCATGATAGGCAAGAGCAAAATCCACCTTCAGCTCAATGGCCTTATTGAAATCATTCATGGCCTTTCCGTCCGCTCCTGCTTTGATATTAGTTAATCCTCTGAAATAGAACGCGTAAGGATTGTTGTATCCATTCAATATAGCCTGGTCGAAAAGGGCAACATCTGTGCCTGTTGTATCTTCACCAAACAGTATATATCCCTTGTAGAAGTACGCTTCGCCCAGGGCAGGGTCTAATTGGATAGCCTTGTCAAGGAATCTCATGGCGTCATCAAAAGCACCCCATTCAATAAAAATTCGTCCCCTGTTCAGGTATGCAGGCGCAAAAGTACTGTCCAGCAGAAGGCATTGGTCAAGCTTTGAACTGGCCATTTCAAATTCTTCCTGTTGAATCAGGGCAATTCCTTCATTATAAGCCCTGTCTCTCATTCTTTTCTCTTTAAAGGAAACCTGGCCTGCAGTAAACTGCATTGTCACAAGCGATATCAGCAATATTACAGCAATTCTTTTCATCTTCTTCCGGCAGGGATAAAATTTTTAATTGGGTTTCATTTCTAAAAATAATTTAAATAAATTTAGTCTCTATAAGAAGTTTTCAACCTAGTAAAATGCCATAATGATTACAGACCTCAATTACCTCAGGACCATGTCGGATGGAGATTCTAAATTCATCAGCGAAATGGTTGAACTTTTCAGGGAACAAATCGGTGAATATAATGAGCAAATGCCCGAATTGCTGAGGAATGGTGATTACCACAACCTTGCAATACTGGCCCACAAAGCTAAATCATCGGTAGCAGTAATGGGAATGAAACAGGTTGCTGAACTGCTGAAAGAACTGGAGATCCTGGCCAATGAGAAAAAAGAGGTGGATCGGTATGAATCCATGATAAACCACTTTCTTCAGCAGAGTCAACTTGCTCTTGAAGAACTCGATAAGGAAAATATTTAAGATAGCCACATATGCTTGAAACAAAAACTGTCAACGACGCAATAGTGGTGAATCTGAAAGACACCAACCGTCTGAACTCGTTGATAACTGAACCTGTGAAGGAGAGTTTGCTCGAGTACTTCAACAAACCAAATGTTCACCTGATTTTTGATCTCAAAGGAATCTCATTTATTGACAGCTATGAGGCTCAATCCCGTACGGAGCCTGGCCGTTTGGAGTTTTCCGTG
>CAZIAU010000338.1:0-4349 GCA_964536755.1 uncultured Bacteroides sp.
TTCAGAAACAGATTTCCAGGATTCATTGCCTACAGGTGTACCGGGCAGGATCCTCGACCAGATTGCGTCACAGATCAATTCATTGCCGGATCACCTTGTGTTTTTTAAGAAGACCATCAAACTGGTTGAGGATCGGAAAAAAATGATACAGGAGAACCGGATTGACTGGGCTCTGGGAGAACTGCTGGCATACGGTTCCCTGCTCCTGGAAAACCACCCTGTGCGGATAAGCGGCCAGGATAGTATCAGGGGAACTTTTTCACACAGGCATGCCGGGATTGTTATGGAGGATTCAACAGAAATATATTTTCCTCTTAAACAAATTGGTAAGGGAGAAACTTCTTTTAATATTTTTAACTCTCCCCTGAATGAATACGGGGTGCTGGGATTTGAATACGGATATTCATTGGCCACCCCACGGAACCTGACAATCTGGGAGGCCCAGTTTGGGGATTTTGTCAATGTGGCGCAGGTGATACTGGATCAGTATATCTCCAGTGCAGAAGAAAAATGGGGGGTTATGAACGGACTGGTCCTGTATCTTCCCCATGGATTTGAGGGTCAGGGCCCTGAGCACTCAAGTGCACGCATTGAAAGATTTCTCAGCCTTGCGGCCGAGTGCAATATGCACATTATTAATCCGACCACTCCTGCCAATATTTTTCATGCCCTCAGGAATCATTTAAAAAAGAGTTCCCGGGTGCCCATGATTGTGTTCACACCCAAAAGCCTGCTCAGGCATCCTCAATGCACTTCAACCATGGTTGAACTTGAAGAGGGAAGATTCCAGCCTGTAATTGATGATCCGGATACGGATATGGATGAGGTCAGAAGGGTGATCTTTTGTAGCGGAAAAATCTACTATGATCTGTTGCTGCGAAAGCAAAAACTGGGAGTAAAAGACATAGCACTTGTAAGACTGGAGCAGATTTTTCCATTCCCGGATAAAATGGTGAATGCCGTTCTCAGAAAATACAGGAATAATATGCTTACCCTGTGGGTACAGGAGGAGCCTGAGAATATGGGGGCATGGTACTATATCAGGAATACAATGAAGGATACAGAGATTATTCCGGTAACACGAAAACCCTCAGGAAGCCCTGCTACCGGCCTTTATAAACTCCATGAGATAAGCCAGGCCGAAATTATCGACAAGGTATTCCGCGAATGCGACTGCGAATTAATGAATGCTTATTGTGGACTGCAGTGTGTTATCGGGAGCTCGCGTAAGGAGATCCTGAAGCAACATTATTACTTTGAAAAAGAGAAATCCAAAACTAAATAGTATGACCCTGGAAATAAAAATACCCAGTCCCGGCGAATCAATCACTGAAGTAGAACTTGCCTCCTGGTTTGTTGAAGACGGAGCACTGGTATCCAAAAACCAGGAAGTGGGAGAAATCGAATCTGAAAAAGCAACCCTCCCTCTCATTGCTGAACAATCCGGACAAATCAAGATCCTGGTCAAAGAAGGAGAAACAGTGAATGTGGGAACCGTGGTAGCCTCAATTGACACTAGCGTAGACGTACCTGATAAACCAAATACAGATGAGCCGGAGTCAGTCCCGGCACCCAGAGTTGATACACCGGAAAAAATATCTCCTGAAAATGCAACTCAATCTGCAAAAGATGAAATTACCGGATCAGATTTATACAGTGCCGTAAAAACAACGCCGGTGGCAAGGGAGATGATGGAGAAAGAGGATCTTTCTGTGGAGGATATAATTAACGGATTGCGAAAGATCTCAGCCGCTGATGTGAAAAAAGTGATGAGTGCCGCTTCTCCCCCGAAGCTCCCGGAACAACGGCCTGCCTCCACGAGAGAGGAAGAGCGAAAGAAAATAAGCCAGTTAAGAAAAAAAATCAGTGAAAGACTGGTGGCAGTCAGAAATGAAACCGCCATGCTTACCACCTTCAATGAAGCTGATATGAGCGCCATCATGCACCTGCGTAAAAAATTCCAGGATGAATTTGTTGCCAGGCACGGGATTAAACTGGGTTTTATGTCCTTTTTTACAAAAGCAGTGACCGAAGCGCTTAAGCTCTTTCCTTCGGTGAATTCATCTATTGACGGTGAAGAGATAGTATCGCCCCGGTATTATGACATTGGCATTGCTGTACAGACTGAGAAAGGACTGATGGTCCCCGTTATAAGGAATGTTGAAACACTGGGCCTGGCTGAAATTGAACATAAGATCGCAGACCTTGCAGCAAAAGCAAGGAAAGCCCGTTTGAGTATTGACGAGATGAGTGGGGGTACATTTACTATCTCCAACGGGGGAATCTATGGGTCCATGTTATCCACCCCAATTCTTAATCCACCCCAATCTGGGATCCTGGGAATGCATAATATTCTGGAAAGGCCGGTGGCCATCAAGGGACAGGTGGAGATCCGGCCAATGATGTACCTTGCTTTAAGCTATGACCACAGGGTAATTGATGGAAAGGACTCTGTTGGATTCCTTAAAACGGTCAAGGAGTTTCTTGAAGAGCCTTCCAGGATGATGTTCGGATCACAGTCGCCGGATCAGTTTCTGCTTGAGCTATGAAAGATGACTAGTAATATTCCAGTTCCCGTGTGATCACAACTATCGGGGAGATCTTCTCCTCACCTTTATATACAAGCTTAACGGTCCAGTTACCACGATCGTCAAACTCTTCATATTCAAATTGTTGAGCGCTGGTCCTCTCACCGGTCACCTCTTCCTCATAGTTTGCAACCAGAAGATTCTTCTCATATACAAACTGATAGACAACTTCTTTGTCATTCACCACACGTACCTGCCTCGTGATCCTGCCCTTTGAATCAAAATAATTGGCCCCTTCTGCCTGGAGCTGGTTGCCATTCCATATTTCAAAATTCTCTTCCGCGTCTGACAACCTGTCCATTAAAGTCCTTGAATTATTGTCACCTGCAGAAGAGTGAAACACCTCCTCTATCAGATAACCATTTTCCCTGCGACATGTGGTATAGCCGATGGTATCCCCATCCTGGGTAAGAGCAATACTCCCTGTATAGAAACCATCCTGGTTATAATTCAGAACATGGTGACCAAAATAGCTTATATTTCCTGCTACCCACCTGCCATCTCTTGCAGTAGCATCAAACTGGTGTTCGGTAATCGATTTTACTTTGCCTTCGATTCCGGACCTGTCCAGATCATTTGTCCTTCCCGTGCAGGATATAAGCATCACCAGTAAAGCACACAAGGGAAGTGGCATCCGCTTCATAAAGACACATTCTATAATAAGGGTGTAAATGTAAGTGTTACCTCCCATTTAAGCAACCGGTATGGAGATTAAACAGATTACCGATTTTCAAAATACTGCAATACCTGGTTTACCATGGTCTTTTGCTCCTCATTGGATGCCAGGGCCTTTGCTTTAATAAATGAGTTTTGTGCCTCTTCCTGTTTACTGGTGAAAAAGAGGGTCATACCACGGTAAAAATAGTAATCAAAATGCTCTTCAAGGTCGATACATTCCTGGAACCACTCGACCCCTTTCTTCATCAGTTTTTCGGTCTGGTATTTCTGGTCCATGTCAACAATCTGGGAAGCAGCGCCATACAGCCACTTATGGTCATCCTTCCTGTCGGTGGCAAACCGGTTGTCGATATAGGAGATCAACTCATCAACTCTGTCTGTATAATAGTAATATTGTATAAAAGGGAGTGTTCTAAGGTCCCACGAGTTGGTTTCTGTCTTTTCAATCAGGGGTGTCAATTCATTGGCCAACAAGCTTATTAACTTCACATTATCCTCATTCACCGCTTTTTGGAGGGTGTTGTTATAAATCTTTTCCATAGCCAGCATATAATTATCACCCAGCACCCGCCTCAGACGAACTGGATCGGAGGAGAATTCATCCCAGTATTGATTATCAAGTGTCAGGTAGTATGCAATTACCAGAATATCATCATCAGAAAGCTTTTTTTCATTGAGGTTTGACATATACGTTTTCGCCAGTAATTCTGCTTCCTTATCAGTCCCCATCTGCCTCACTGCATTCACATATGAAGCCATTTCACCCGGCTCAAGCTCACGGGTTTCAGACAATGTCCTGTATTTTGCCACAGTTGAATAATTATCCACGATTCCTCTGGCGGACGATTCCAGCATATCTGCCCGGGTGAAACCAACGATATTACTGATGTATTCCCCTTCGGAATTGAAAATAAACATGGTGGGATACCCTTCAAGGCCATTCTGAGCAGCGAACACCCGCCCGTAATCTGTTTCCCCGTCTATCCTGACATTCACAAAATTAGCATTCAGGTAGGTCGCCACAGCAGGATCTGTATATACCTCCCTGTCCATAGCCTTACAGGGACCGCACCATGTTGCATA
>CAZIAU010000339.1:0-4346 GCA_964536755.1 uncultured Bacteroides sp.
GTACAATAGATTTCAGGTGTAATTTCTTGGTGGTGATCATTGGAAAGCCCTCAGACAGGTCAAACCGCATCTGGTAACCAAACGTACTGATGGTCCCGGTACCTGTCCGGTCCTCCTTCCTGGTCCCGTGTTCCAGGACATGTGACAATAAGTTGAGATACTGCTTCATAGTCCTTCACTTACTGGCGGGTAAAAGTAGCCATTCAGCCCCTAAATAGAAAGGAAAAATTATCAACATTCAGGTACGATGCAAAGTCCGTATACCATCCCAATAATTCACTATATTTACATAGGAGTATTATAATGAAGAACTGGCTTTCACCCCGGACTTTACTTGTTATTGCAGGTGTCATTATCCTGGGATTGCTCGTATGGCGATTTTTCAATATCGTGGCCTATATCCTGATTGCGTCGGTGCTTTCGCTGATTGCCACACCCCTGGTCCGTTTGCTGGGAAAGATAAAGATCTGGAAATGGAGGATCCCTGCGGGCATCAGGGCCCTGATCACCCTGCTTGCTATCTGGGCCATATTCTTCGGATTCTTCAGGCTTTTCATTCCCCTGGTGGCCGGTGAGGCACAGGAGCTGTCCAATATAGATACCGAGCTGGTGGTCAAGGAGTTCGATGAACCCATTAACAGGCTTGATCAGTGGATCAATAAACTAAACCTGGTGGGGGAGGAACCGTTCTCCATAAGGGATGAAATACAACACCGCCTTGTATCGGTGCTTAACATACAAGTGATTACCGATCTGGTGGCAACTATCGCTTCCATACTTGGAAACCTGGCATGGGCCATTTTCGCCATATCCTTTATCACATTTTTTCTCCTGCGGGAGGAAAGGCTGATCACCGGATATATTATTACCATATTGCCCGAGGAGAGAGAGAAGGCATTCAGGCACGCACTGGATTCTGTCAAGCACCTGCTCCGCAGGTATTTCGTGGGGATCCTTCTCCAGATGACCGGTATCCTTACCCTGGTCACCCTCGGAATGACCATTGTGGGAGTCGGATTCAGGCACGGACTGGTAATAGGACTGCTTGCGGCCGTTCTGAATATTATCCCTTACCTGGGACCCTGGCTGGGGGCGGCACTCGGTATCACCCTGGGAGTGGCCTCCCATCTCGATCTTGATTTTGCCACCCAGCTGGTACCCCTTATGGGTTACATGCTTCTGGTATTTGTGATCACCCAGCTTACGGATAATACGGTATTTCAGCCGGTCATTTTCGGTACCAGTGTCCATGCACACCCCATCGAAATTTTTATTGTGATCATGATAGCTGCGAGCCTTGCGGGTATTGTGGGAATGATCCTGGCCATACCCACCTATACTGTTATCAGAGTTTTTGCCAAGGAATTTTTTAATAACTTTAGGGTGGTCCAGAAGCTGACCGAGAAGATATGACGCGACCAAGATCCATTATACTGTTCTGCTGTTTTATCATAATGTTTTCAGCGGTATCCGGACAACAGGCAATCATGCCTGCCGACTCGGTCAGCCTGAGCCAGGAGCAGTTGATCAGGCTGGAATCGATGGTATCTGATTCAACCGGCAGCGGACTGGATGTACCGAATGTCTTTACCCCTAACGGGGACCAGATCAATGACTATTTCGAAGTGGAAACCGATGGTACGACCATATATGAGTTCAGTGTCTTTACCCGGACCGGGACGAGGATCTATTACTCCTTATCACCCAGGATCTTCTGGGACGGGAAGACAGGCGGGGGAATTGAACAGCCAGAAGGGGTCTATTACTATGTAATTGAGGATAAGGGGGACAGCGATCCCTATGAAGCTGCAGGTTTTATGCACCTGTTCAGGTAGTTACGGGATGCCATCCCATCCTCTTCACAATCCATCCGAAGAACAGTGTACTGAAGAATGAGAATGAGCCGTACACTACCGGCACGAGGGCCATTGAATGGCTTTCCAACAGAGTAACGGCCACAACAATGGCCAGTGCCGAATTCTGGAGACCTACCTCAATGGCGATGGTAAACTGATTCTTCACACCCAGCCTCAAAGACCTGGCCACCAGCAGACCGGATCCCATTGCAACAATATTCAGCAGAAGTGCATATGGAAAGATCCTTATGAAATCGGCACGGGTGGCCGAATCGTTGCCCTGTCCAATAAAGATAACCCCTGTATAGATAAGTAACAGCAATAAAGGCAGTATAATTCTCAAGGGCCTCTCCAGTCCGTCCGCCAAAAGAGGTTTCCATTTCCTGATCCTTGTACCTGCAAAGGCGGGAACAATGGTGATCAGGAATACTTTTAATATGGTTTCTGTTACATCCATTTTAATGGCGGTCTCCTGGTGTATGAATATATCCAGTGATAAGCTTACAACAACCGGTATGGTGACCAGGGTGATGATACTGTTAATGGCTGTCATGGAAATGGAAAGTGCCACGTTCCCCCTGAGAATATATGTGATGAGGTTTGAGGTTGCTCCTCCGGGACAGGCTGCAATGATCATCAGTCCTACCTTGAAAAGCGGATCAATATTTATGAACCGGGCGATGATATAAGCAATAACAGGCAGCAGGATCATCTGGCAGCAGAGTCCGGTAATAACTGCTTTGGGATGAATGAAAATATTCCTGAAATCACGTTCGGTAAGGGAAAGGCCCATTCCCAGTGTAATGATGGCAAGGGTTACTGGAAGAAAATAATGAGAAAACAGGGACTGCATGCGGTGCAAGTTATCACAAATAGTTTATTAGCATTGAAAATAATTGCTATCTCTCCTATTTTGTATTCTAATTTATCTGCTTGTTGCTAATTATCCACATTAGCGTTAAATTAGCATAATCACCCGACAATGGCTTTAGAATAAACTAACCTGTATTCTACATGACAAAAATACCAAGTCTATTACCTTCCCTGTTCCTTCTGGTGTTTCTGTTTCTTCTGACTCTGCCGGTAAGCGGGGCGGGAGGAGATAATGATGTGCGTTCAACCGAGGGACTGATGCGTGGAGAGCGTCTTTTCTACGGACTTGTGGAAGGAAAATTCAAACAGAAAGCGTGTATTGACTGCCATAACACTGTGGAGATAGACAGCTTCAACTGGAATCCCAATGCCTGGGAGATTGCACATGAATACAAGTCGAAAAGCCTGGAGGAATTTCAGAAGGCTGTGCTGAATCCTTCCGGAAAGACCATGAGCATCACCCATCAGACATTTAATCTGAATGAGGTTGATGTGGAGCAGATAAAAATGTTCCTGGATGATTTCGAGGAACACGGGCTGGAAAAGAAGAAGCCTGTCATCAACAAGATTTTCCTGTTCCTTCTCCTGGGCGTAATTCTTACCTGGGTACTCCTGGATATATTTTTCCTCAAAAAAGTGAAAAGAAGATTTATCCTGGGGATTATTTTCATCATTGCCCTTGGCTGGCAGATCAAGCTTATGGTTGAAGCCGGTACCGCTCTTGGAAGGCAGGAACTTTATGAACCCGATCAGCCGGTTAAATTCTCTCATGTGGTACATGCAGCAGATAACCGCATTGCATGCCAGTATTGTCATACCACAGTGAACCGGTCGAAATCGGCCGGTATCCCCGGTATAAGTACTTGCTGGAACTGTCACGCCTTAGTCAGGGAGGGAACCCATTCGGGAAGGCACCAGATCGACAAGGTAGTGGAGGCATATGAAACCGGGATCCCCATTGCATGGATCCGGATCCATAACCTGCCGGATCATCTCTTTTTCAGTCATGCGCAGCATGTATCTGTGGCCGGACTTGAATGTGCCGGATGCCATGGCCCCATAGAGGAGATGAACAGGGTGAGGCAGGTTTCCGATCTGAGCATGGGATGGTGCATCAACTGTCACCGCGATACAGAGGTCCAGTTCATCGACAATGAATTCTATACCCGGTACGAAGAGCTTCATAAGAAACTTGAATCGGGAGAGATTGACCGGGTAACGGCCGAGCTTATAGGTGGAACTGAATGCTCCAAATGTCACTATTAAACCTATTACTACCTATGTAAACCTAACACGACCCATGGAAAAACAGTGGAGAAGTATTGAAGAATACAACAAAGGCAGGGACCATGAAGAGGAAAGAAGGGAAGAGGCTGTCCATAAGAACGCTGTACTTGATGTGCTTGACAGCAGGGTGGTGGATGTCCCGGCATCCAGGAGGGATTTCCTGAAACTTTTCGGATTCAGTTTTGCCACGGCAGCCGTGGTCAGCAGTTGTGAAAAGCCGGTTCAGAAAGCTATTCCCTACCTGATCAAACCCGAGGAAGTAACCCCGGGAAAAGCAAGCTACTATGCGTCCACTTTTTTTGACGGGACCGAATACTGCAGTGTAGTTGT
>CAZIAU010000340.1:0-4336 GCA_964536755.1 uncultured Bacteroides sp.
CTGCATCCGGGAGATAGGTAATTTCTGCCACCTCATGGAGGTTGATATTGTCCGCCGGTCGTGGAACACCGTCCACAATGATAGCACAGTTCCCGATGCCCCTGTTGTTCAGGTTGCCGAACAGCCCCGGCAATCTTGTATTCAGGACACTTTGAACATCTCGCCTCTGATCATACTCGAGGATCTCCTCGGCTGTGATGGTGTATGCGGGACTGACGATCTGCCTCTCCTTCAGCCTACCGAACGGGAGCATCACCTCGTCCTGCTCGGTTAATTTGTAGGGAAGGGAAGAAATCGTAATCGAATTTTCACCCGAGTTGAGTGATCTTACATTGATAGTAAGGGTTTTAAATCCTTCGGCTTCAACAAACAACAGGTCATTGGTAGCCGCAGTAATTGTGAACGTACCTTCTTTGTCTGTTATTGCCGAAGCTGAGGTTTGATCTGTATAGACCATGGCTCCGGCAACTGCCTGCCCTGATTCATTTGTAACTTTTCCTGCGACCTCGATGTTCTGCTCTTTTTTCTGAGCCGGAAGATTGGTTGAAAGACTGAGCATCAAGCCAACGAGCAGGAACAGTCCAGGAAAGTTTTTCAGTTTATAATAGGTCAGTAGATTCATAGTTGATATGTTTAATGCTATTATTTACCACCCTGGATTTTGTTTGTAATCTTCATACAGCAGAACCTCTTCAACACGAAACGGCAACCAGTAATGTTTCTCCTCAAATACCCGGTCCAATATCCAGGCTTTTGAGAAGCTTTTATGGTCCTTGTCAAAATCGAGCCCGTATAAAGTTTTATATTCGGGAAGATGCCCGATGTGCCATCTTCTCAGATCATTCCATCGCTGACCCTCAAAGCAAAATTCGACAGACCTCTCATTTCTTATCCGTTCCCTGAAGGCGATTTTGTCACCCGTGAATTTTGCATTTACATCCGGCATCTCTGCCCTGGTTCTGATCACATTCACCGCTTCCTCGGCTGTCATACCGGTTTCTCCGCCGAAGGTCGGTGCTGTTGTCGGGCCATACAGCTCGTTTACTGCTTCGGCATAGATCAGGTATATCTCAGCCAGCCGTATGACCGGGCACCGGAACCAAAAGCTCCCCCACTCCTGGTCAACTGCATTCACACCATACGGCCAGAATTTTTTCGCCAGGTAGCCCGTAAGCGAACCCTGCGGCCCCCTGTCAGCACCCTGAGTGGGTTGGGTGTATAATTGCAAATAGGCCTGGGGATTATCATCGGCAAAAGATTTTACCCATTTTGTTCCATCCGTCAGGATTGATTTTTCAAACCGGGGATCCCTTCCGGCCCACGGATCTGAAGGATCATAACCCGATTCCGGATCATCGATCGGGAGTCCGCTGGCCTGCATCTCGAACAAATCAACCAGGTTTTGTGTCGGGGCCTCGCAGTTCTGCACCTGGCCCAGCCTGCCGCCCATAAAAAGCCGGCCTGGACCCTGGTTCTTATACCCGGCAAAACCATTCTTATTGGGTTCATGGACCCTCTGCCAGATGGTTTCCTGACCAAAAGTGACCGTACCGTCCAGAGTGTAGAAGATATCTGAATAGTTTTCAAGGGGAAACAGGGAATAGTAGCCCTGGTCAGCAAGTTTAAGGAGTTCGTGTGCGGCAGCTGCAGCCTGCTCAAGCAATGCGTCATTATAAACATACCCGCTGCCTGTGGATTCATTGTTCATCAGGGGACTTGCTGCATACAGCAGGGCTTTTGCTTTCAGTCCCAGTGCAGCACCTTTGGTGGCACGTCCCCGGTTGCCGAGGGGTACCAGTTGTCCCGTTTCCGTCTCTTCCCAGTCAGCCGGCAGCAGTTCGGTTGCCCTGTCCAGGTCCTCCACTATTTTTGCATTGGCTTCGTGGTAGGATGGCCTTGGGAATTTCATGTTGTCCGCCGGGTTAAGCACAGTGTCGATATAAGGTATTCCGCCAAACGCCCGAATGATTTCCCAGTGAAAGTAGGCCCTGAAGAAATAGGCCTGACCCAGAAGCAGGTCCCGTTGTTCGTCGGTAGCCTCTTTCAGGGAATCAATCTTCGAAAGGCATTGATTGGCTATTCGTATGCCTCTCCAGCCGCCGGTCCAGATACCTTCGTATTGATCCTGATCAACATCTATATCCGAGAAAACAGACCTGGGATAGGTGTACCACGCCCAGTAATTGCCAACATCAAATTGATAGGTCGGCATACCGGTAGCATTGGCTACCACATGGTCACCGTAATTGTAAGAGGTATTGTTGTAAAAATTATTATACGGTACCATTTTATCATACATCTGATCCTGATAACCCTGGAAATGAGTATAGGTCCCAAATACATCATTTACAGTCAGACCGGATGTTTCAACCTTATCGAGGTACTCTTCACATGACCATACACCCGTCAACAACACTCCTGCGATTATATAAATGATTCTTGATTTCATGTTTCAGTGAATTAGAATGTTATGTTTGCCCCGAAATTGTACCGTTTAACCATAGGGTAATTATGATTATCGTAGGATCCTCCTTCCCTGTCTTCCAGCATTTTGGACCAGAGGAAAAGATTGTTCCCGTTCAGGAAGACCCGAAACCTTGAGATTCCCAGTCGCTTGAGAAAATCAGCATTCAGGTTGTATCCCAATTCCGCGGTTTTTAACCGCAGATAGGATGCATTTTTTATATTGTAGTTTCCCTTGGGCGAACCCTGGTCGTAACGCAATACCGGATAGGTTGCAGTCTCTGCCCGTTCAGGGGTCCAGGAGTCGGTTTCATGAAATGGCCTGACAACGGTCATTCCTCCACCGAATTCTCCCAGGGAAATACTCCGGCTTACATTGTGTGCCCCGTAGAACTGGACGGAAAGGTTGAATCCCTTGAATTCGAGGCCCGCGGAAATATTGTAGTTATACTGTGGTCTGGACGGGTATCCGTAAGGGACCTGGTCAAAACTGTTGATGATACCGTCTGCATTGTAATCCACAATAAAGAAATCTCCGGGTATTCTGAACGTTGGGTTTTCATCAAGTGTACTGGTATAGATATCGTCCCAGTTATTCATGAATCCCCCGGTGAGCTGGGTTCGTGTCTGGCCGATCTGGAATCCCGCCTGCTTCTGATAGGCAGGGGAGAGTTCAGGATCCTCCCGGTACACGATATTGTCCTTTGCGTATCCGTAGCTGGCATTCAGGTGATACCGGAGCCCGAACGAAGTTTGCCTTTTGAATCTTAGCACGACCTCCCATCCGAAACTTTCTGTAACCCCGAGATTTGCAGCAACCGGAGAAGCTCCAAACCACGGCGGAATGGTGCGCTGATCGGCACTCAGGAAAATATTATCCCTGTCTTCCCAGAAAAGATCAAAATCAAGTGAGAGCATGTAATCAAGAAAGGAGGTTTCAAGACCGATATCTCTTTTGTGCGCGACTTCCCACTGGATGTCAGGGTTGGGGATCACCCCTTCACCGTAAAAATCCCAGGAAGGCTGAAGTACAGGATATCCAAACTGCATCCTTCCGTCGATGTCTTCCCATCCGCCTACATATAACCACCGATCAATTCCTGCATCACTTCCTACTTTACCATTGGAATATCGTAATTTAAGCTTATTAAATTTGTCGGCGATGCCTTCGAAGAATTTTTCATTGGAAATAATCCATCCCACGGCAACGGACGGGAAAAACCCGAACCGGTATTCAGGGCCGAATTTTTCCGAGCCGTTATAGGCCGCATTCAATTCAAGGAAATAGCGCTGGTCAAAGTTGTAAGTAATACGACCGACCCAGTCTTCCCGGTAGGAGGGGAAATCTGCCTTGTCTGTTTTCTGTTCCCTGTTGAACAGGGCAAGTCCGGTTAATTCATTTCTTCCGAATGTCCGTTCGTAATTTAATGAAACCTGATAGAACAGATTCCGGTAGACTTTGTCATTGTTGCCTGCTTCTTCATCAGTAATTATATAGGGTCTGTCCACGTAATTCCACTGATGCGTTTCTACGCCCAGGGTGTTTGGTAGATCATATTCTATTGCTGCAAGACTATCCTCCCTTGTGGTAGCATTCAGGTATTGTTCAGGTACAATATACTTGAATACGGCCCCCTCGTCTTCGATATTGGGCCCATTGGTTTCATATATGTTATCGAAGGAGAATTTTGCATTCAACGAAAGGCCTTTGGTAATAAAATCGAGCTTCTGGACCAGTTTGAAATCCGTCAGCAGCTGGGTTGTGTTTTCCTTGTCGTAGCCCTTGAGGTTCAATTCGGCCACGGGATTTGCGTACCTCTCCCAACGGCTGGTCTGCCCGAAATAGCCATCCGAATATTGTACAGGGAACAGG
>CAZIAU010000341.1:0-4327 GCA_964536755.1 uncultured Bacteroides sp.
GAGCTCCCTGAAAAGCTGTCTGGTTTCTTCCTTATGACCTGTCTTTTCAACTATAATATATTCAGGTTCAATGGTCAGTATCCGGGCATTGTGCCTGCGGATAAGGTTTTCGACCTCATCCCCGTTGGCAAACGCAGTAGTAGGTACCTTGTATAGAGCTATCTCCTGGTATACAATCTCATCCAGGGTATGATAAAATGCTTTAAGAATACCTATCTGTTTTTCAATTTGCTTGGTCACCGTTTTTGCCATATCCTCGGTGGCATTGATAACAATGGTAAAGCGGTAAATGCCCCTCACTTCAGATTCCGAGGTATTCAGGCTTTCAATATTGATCTTCCTCCTGGAGAAGATAACTGTTATCCTGTGCAGGAGCCCGACCTTGTGCTCACTGAATACCGAAATTGTATATGCCTTCTTCATCATTTATATTTTTTAATGTCTAACCTATCCTAACTCCCTAACTCCCTAACTCCCTAACTCTCCTAACTCCCTAACCCACTAACTATTAACCACTAACCACTAACTTATTCTATTCCAACCTTATATCTGATACTGTACCACCAGCAGGAACCATGGGGAATATGTTCCCCTCTTTCTGGACTTCAATCTCTAGTAAAAAGGGGCCCTCCCTGGAAAGCAGTTCATCCAGTGCCTGATCGAGCTCTTCCCTCTTTGTGATTTTCTTTGCCGGAACTCCAAATCCCTCTGCTATCTTGGAGAAATCCGGATTTGTAAGACCGGTACTGGCATATCGGCCCTCGAAAAAGAGCTCCTGCCATTGCCTTACCATACCCAGATACTGGTTGTTCAACAGGATCATCTTTACGGGAAGCTTATACTGGGCGATGGTGCCCAGTTCCTGGATGGTCATCTGGAATCCACCATCACCCGATATGGAAACAACAGGCCTGTCAGGTTTTGTAAAGGCCACACCCATGGCAGCCGGAACTCCGAATCCCATTGTACCCAAACCTCCTGATGAAACCCATGAATTGTGTTCCTTGTGTTGATAATACCTGGCAGCGGCCATCTGGTGCTGACCCACATCAGTTACAACAATAGCCCTTCCGTCGGTCTTCTCAGACAACTTATGTATTACCTCACCCATATGCATCTTTGGATCACTGGAGTAACAATCCTTTCGTATTACCTTCTCATTCTCCACTTTTTCAAGTTCTCCGAATGAGGCAAGCCATTCAGAATGTTCTGCAGGTTTGATTTTTGGAATCAATTTCTTTAACGCGAGCTTTGCATCGGAGATGATGGCCACATCAGTCTTAATATTCTTATCAATCTCTGAAGGATCAATCTCGATATGAATCACCTTTGCCTGCTTCGCGTAAGTGTTCACATTTCCGGTCACACGATCATCAAACCTCATTCCGATGGCGATCAGGACATCACATTTGTTTGTATTCACGTTTGGTGCATAATTGCCATGCATCCCGAGCATTCCAACTGAAAGTGGATGGTCCTCCAGAAATGCGGACAATCCGTTCAAAGTATACCCTACGGGTATTCCTGCTTTTTCCACAAACTCCTTGAATTCAGCTTCTGCCCGGGATATGGTAACTCCCTGACCGCAAAGCACAAATGGCCGCTCTGCATTATTTATCAGATCAGCTGCCCGGATAATGGCTTTTGGATCGGGCTTCGGATTGGGCATATAGCTCCTCACCTGCTTTTTCTTCTTATAACTAAATTCAACCTCCTCGAACTGGGCGTTTTTTGTGATATCGATCAACACCGGACCGGGTCTCCCCGAATTGGCATAAAAGAATGCCCTGGCCATGACGTCCGCTATCTCATCGGCACTTGTTATCTGGTAATTCCACTTTGTAATTGCCATGGAGACACTCACCATATCTGTTTCCTGGAATGCATCAGATCCAAGTAAAGGTGCCGCGACCTGCCCGGTGATACATACAAGAGGCGTGGAATCGAGCATGGCATCTGCCAGTCCGGTTACCAGGTTAGTTGCACCCGGACCCGATGTGGTGAAACAAACTCCAGGCTTCCTGGAGATCCTGGCATAACCCTGGGCAGCATGTACTGCTCCCTGCTCATGCCGCACCATCACATGCTTTATCCTGTCTTCATAATTAAGAAGTGCATCATATATGGGCATAATCGCACCGCCGATATACCCGAAAACAGTTTCAACTCCTTCTTCCAGAAGTGACATCATAAATGCTTCAGCACCTGTCATTTTTTTCCCGGCATGCTTATGATGCTCTTCCTTCTTTATCGTTCGTGTTTCCATGCTATAAGGTATTTAATTAATAATCGTTAATCTTTCAATTGCCTGATCGCTCCCCTGTCGGCAGAAGAGACCATACTGGCATAAGCTCTCAGGGCTACTGATATTTTCCTGTCCCGGTCGGGTTTCCACCCATTCTCCTTCTGGTTCTCCTGTTCCCTGCGGTTTTCCAGTTCCCCATCTTCCAGTACAACGTTTATGGACCGGGAAGGAATGTCTATCTTAATTATATCATTGTCACGTATGAGGCCAATCCCTCCGCCGTCAGCCGCTTCAGGGGATATGTGCCCGACAGATAACCCGGAAGTACCTCCCGAAAACCGACCGTCAGTAATCAGGGCACAATCCTCACCCAGTCTTCTGGACTTAATATAGGACGTGGGATAGAGCATCTCCTGCATTCCCGGTCCGCCACGGGGGCCCTCATACCTGATCACCACCACATCACCCGCCTTCACCTCACCATTAAGGATTGAATCACATGCGTCATCCTGGGAATCAAATACTTTTGCCGGACCTTCAAAAACAAGGACCTTTTCAGAAACTCCGGCAGTTTTTACTATGCTCCCCTTTTCAGCAATGTTTCCGGTTAGAACCGCCAATCCTCCGTCAGTACTGTAGGCATATTTATGATTCCTGATACATCCTGTTTTCCTGTCAAGATCAAACTCATCATACCTGGTATTCTGTGATCCCATCACAAGATTGAACTCCCCCCCAGGTGCGGCTGAATAAATATCCTCCATCCGGTCACAACGTTTTTTGTTGATCAGGTCATAACAATCCAGGGCCTCCCCCAGGGTCATGCCGTCAACACGTAGTACATCCCGTTTTATCAATCCTGCCCTGTCCAGCTCCGCCATTATACCCAGGATTCCGCCTGCCCTGTTCACATCCTCAACGTGATAAGGAGAACTGGGGGCAACTTTACAAAGTACAGGGGTTCTCCTTGAAAGCCTGTCAATATCTGTCATTGTGAAATTTACTCCGGCCTCATGTGCTATTGCAAGAAGGTGAAGCACAGTATTGGTGGATCCTCCCATGGCGATATCAAGGGTCATCGCATTTTCGAAGGCACTAAAACTTGCAATGTTCCTGGGAAGCACATCTTCATTACCATCTTCGTAATAACTGAGGGTATTTCTAATAAGCTCACCTACAGCTTTTTCAAAGAGTTTCTTTCGCTCCAGGTGGGTTGCTACAATGGTCCCGTTTCCCGGAAGGGCCAGTCCGATGGCTTCATTGAGACAGTTCATGGAGTTTGCCGTGAACATCCCGGAGCATGATCCACATGTAGGGCATGCCAGCTTTTCTATGCGTGAAAGCTTCTCTTCGCTCACAGCGGGATCGGCAGCCATAACCATCGAATCAATAAGATCATATGCTTTATCTCCGTCCCTGCCAGCCTCCATGGGTCCTCCCGATACAAATATTACCGGTATGTTGAGACGCATGGCGGCCATAAGCATCCCGGGTGTTATTTTATCACAATTGGAGATACAGAACAGCGCATCGACCTTATGGGCATTCACCATGTATTCGACACTGTCAGCTATCAGATCCCTTGAGGGAAGAGAGTAGAGCATACCATCATGTCCCATGGCTATCCCGTCATCTATAGCAATTGTATTAAACTCGGCGGCAAAATAACCTGCATCCTCAAACATTTGCTTTACTTCCTGGCCGATCTGGTGAAGGTGAGTGTGCCCGGGAACAAACTGGGTAAATGAATTGGCGATACCAAAGACCGGCTTGCCAAACTGGGATTCCTTCATACCATTGGCACGCCAAAGGCTCCTGGCTCCTGCCATTCTTCTTCCCATGGTGCTGGTATGACTACGGTAAGTGATCTTCGTTTCCTTCATATGGTCCTTAATAAATTAAAAAGCCATCCTCTTTCCTGAGAATGGCTTACGATATTTTTTAACCTACAATATACCACTCTCAGGTCGTTCCCGGGATAACCACCAGTACCACCACCAAAAGAATGTTATGTAGGATGTTCATTAACATAACTCTAAAACATTGCCCAAATATAGGGATAAATTCAATAAACCAATAAAA
>CAZIAU010000342.1:0-4326 GCA_964536755.1 uncultured Bacteroides sp.
ATTTCCTATATTGAACTGATTCCGATATTGATTGATGCGGTTCAATCTCAACAAACTGAGATAAATGAATTAAAAAGTACCATTGCTGGTTGGTCTGAAGTTAAGCAGGAAAGCGTTAATTTTACTACCGAAGACGGTCCGGCCCCTGTTTATAAAGATGCTGCACTTTTTCAAAATGTACCTAACCCATTTGATGAGAACACTATCATAAAATACTCTATTCCTGATAATGCCTCCAATGCAATGATCAATATATATGACCTGCAAGGAGGTCAGATGAAATGCTTTAACTTGTCTCAGTCTGGTAAAGGAGAAATCATTATTCCTGCATCAGACTTAAATCCCGGTATGTACTTCTATAATTTAATCATTGATGGCATTGAACTGGATTCTAAGAGAATGGTACTTACCGATTAAGTAGATCTTCAGGTATTTTGAGAATAATATTCACCTTAATATTCTTTTCTATGAAAACAATATGGAGATTATCATACAGCTTTCTAATGTTCTGTATATCAATATATTCATTTGGCCAAATCACCTACGGTTTAAATGCGGAAACCTTTATACAATCCGAACATAAGACTTTTCCGGATTATATTGAAATCTCTATTCCTGATTTCAGTTTTACTGAAAAGGTTGGAGAACCCCAGATTCCTGTGAAATATTTGAGGTTTGCTCTTCCGAAGGGGATGTCTGCTTCAGATATTGAAATAACAACTAGAGAAAAACAGACCTTTATACTCGAAAAGGACATATTTCCAGTTCAGGAACCTATTCCGACCAAAAGGATAGAATTTGAGCAAAAAATGACGACACCTCTTGTCCAGATTTATCAAAGTAATGATCCTTATCCGGCGAATAAAGCAGAAATTTTTAATGAAGGATTGTTTGATGGGGATATACCGATTGTGACCATAGCTGTTTATCCAATACAATACTTTCCAAAGGATAGAGTTGTGAATTTCTACCCTTCAATCGGTATTGTTTTAAACTATTCTCAAAGTGACAGGGAAGTCATTACTAAAAGAAATCGTGGAAATCGTCTGATAGATTATGAGAAAATCCTTAAAGCAAAGATAGATAATGATGATGCAATTGAAGATTTCGGGCTACTAGAGGATTCTAATCAATCTTCCACTCTTAAGAGTCTATCGGCAGATTTTCAGTACATTATAGTTACAGAAGATGATTTAAAGTATAATTTTGTCGAATTCCTAGGGTGGAAACGTCGAAAGGGAATTGAAATTGGATTAGTGACCACCGAAAACATTTCCTCGAATTATACTGGAGATCTTGTTTCTGGGATTAATGACGAAGCGGGTAAACTGCGACAGTTTCTTAAAGATCAGTATACGAATTATGGCTTGGAGTATGCACTTCTAGGTGGTGATAATAATGTTGTTCCTATTCGATATGGATGTGGAAGTAACAACACATTACATTCTAGTCCTGGGGACTTTTGGTACTATATTCCTGCTGATATTTATTTCGCAGAATTCCATGAGGATTGGAAAGTAGATGGTGATACTCTTTATGGTGAAATTACAGATGATACTCCTTTGGGTGATTATGAGTCTGAGATATATGTTGGTAGACTGCTATGCAATAGTGGTGGGGATATCAAGAATTGGACAAAGAAACTATTGCTGTATGAAATGCATCCTGGATTAGGAGATTCTTTATACTTAGAGAATGCATTCTTCATTCAAGCTGATCAAATGCAAAGAGACGACGATGCTACTCTAATCGCAAATCATATGAGTAATTTTACAGCTACGATTTGGGAGGAGGAACCTTCATATAACAGTGCAGATATTCCAACATTCCCTACGGGTGCAGAGGCAATTGATGAAATAAATGAAGGATATGGATTCATAAGTTGGTTGGCACATGCTGGACCCCCAGGTATTGGAATTGGTACAAAAGGCTGTAATGATCGATTCTGTTCAGACTGCAAATACAATATCTGTGCTTTAGATAGTTGGGACAGAGAAGGTCTATCTTCTACTTGCATAGAAGAAGATGGAAATGGTTTAGATAATCTAACTAACTATGGAAAACCAGGAATAGTATATACAATGGGATGTGAAACCACTCCTTTTGACCTTGATTTCTATTGGCCAAGTATATCGACGAATCTTGGACAAGGTTGGACAACATATTCATTTGCAGGTGGCCCCGCTTATTTAGGTAATACTAGAGTTGGATGGTTAGGCCCTTCGCAAGATCTGCAATTAGAATTTGCTGACGTTATTGATGACGATAACATTTTCAACCTTGGTCAAGTTGAAGCGATTTCGAAGGGAAATAATACCAGTGATAAACATTATCTAAGTTACACTCATAACTTAATTGGATGTCCTGAAACTGAAATATGGACCTCAGTTCCAAATGTTTTCAATAATGTTTCGATTTCTGAAAACGGAAGTAGCGTAACAGTTACAACGAATGTAGCAGGCAGCAATATTTGTTTAATGGATGCAGTTTATACGGGGTCTTCCAGTTATCATGATCTTCAAACAGGAGTTTCAAGCTATACATTTACCAATGTACCTTCACAGTATAACGTTACTGTAACTAAACATGACTATATTCCGTATACTGTGAATCCAGAAACAACCCACATTCAAAATGTTTCGATCTCTAATATGACGGTTGTGGAAGGATCATATATTGAGGCTGGAAGCAGCGTTACACAGGATATCACAACCGGACCCGTTTCAATCCAAAGTGGTTCCTATGTACTACTAAAACCAGAAGAGAGTGTCACTATTGAAGGTGATTTTACAATTAGTTCAGGTGGTAACTTTGAAATATCATTTAACTGATTAGTTGAAAGTTAATTCGATGACAATTGCTTAAACACGGGATTATGGAAAAATATAATCCCGTGTTTATTTCTTCATGCTAAGTGCAGGAAATATAATGTTATCTTATAGATTAAATACTCCTTATTCATGAATAACTCAATTCAAAAATATTTAATCCAATTTTGCTGCAGCTGCCTATGTATAAGTTTAAATTCCAATATCCACTGCCAAATACAACACCCTTTCCCTACCTCTAATGCTATGTGGTCGGAATACTACCAACCACCATATCATATTTCCCCGACTCCAATTCCAATCATCAATGCTCTCTTTGAAGAGGATACCATAATCAATGATCTAACCTATTCAAAATTATATCAATTATCAGATACAGTAGATGTTTTGAATAATCGCAAGTATGTTGGAGGAATTAGATGCGACACAGCAAGTAAAGTGTACTTTTTACCTGATTATGTGAGCGATGAATTTTTAATCTATGATTTTGATGTTGAAGTTGGAGACAGTATTTATAGTAAACCAGTTGACTATATTGGGTGGTTCTATCCGAACCCTCTTGTAGTAACACTTATTGATACAATTGAGATGTTAAATCAATGTAGAAAAAGAATTCATTTTCAACGTTACTGTGATACACCATGGATTGAAGGAATAGGGAGCTTGAGAGGGCTTCTTTTTAAATCTGGATATATTCCCTCAAATGGTATATGGGGCGAATTAATCTGTTTCTTCGACAATGGAAATCTTATCTATCATAATCCTGAATTCGAAACCTGCTATCCTTTGCCTCTAGATGATGTTCCCGACCCAAAAGACTTTGGAGATACTTTCCTGAAGCTATACCCAAATCCATCGGTAAACGAAACGATTATAGAAATAACTACTGGGGAGATTGAAAGAATTGACATACTTGATATTACTGGCAGAAAAGTTTTCTTACGAACAAATATAAATTCAAATAAAATCACTTTAAATACGGCTCAATTTAAAGAAGGACTATATTACTTGAGGGTTGAAATGACCGATAAAAAACAACAACACAAGACTTTCGTTGTTGTGAGGTAGCTATGCTAATCCTATTTAAAAATGAAAACATTGATGACAATATCTATATCACTATTCTTATGGACATCTCCACTTTATTTTACGTTTTGTCATACAGCTGAATATAAGCTCATTATGTCGTCATATCTACTTTTTGAACCTTCAATTCAAATAGAGGCTGGAGAGGGTTGTTATAATTGTCAAACAGAAAAATATTTTGTCGGTGTTAGAGTTGATAGTATTAAGACAAAATTGGGATCAATCATATATTACTTTAATAATGAAATAGTTAAAGATGGTTTGGATTGTTCAATGCTTGGTTCATCATTATTAGGCGATTCAATAATTGAATATGAAAATGGAATGAGCGTATGTTATAATTTAAAAGGAAAGGAAATTACAATTAACAGGTTATTAGAACTAAATGATTCAAATGTGATATATTCTTATG
>CAZIAU010000343.1:0-4310 GCA_964536755.1 uncultured Bacteroides sp.
AATTAGCTATTTTTGCAAAGATCAATGAATTTTGCAGCAGTTGGTCCTATCGCTGTGGATATTAACCGTTCACAGAGGAAAGTCCGGGCAGCAAAGGGTATTGCACTGTTGAAAAACAGATGCCTGTGAAGGCATGGCAGCAAAGAAGAAAATAACCGCCTCATTCCGGGGTAAGGGTGAGAAGGTGGGGTAAGAGCCCACCAGTGTTTCAGGTGACTGTTACAGCTGTTTGTCCTGCATGCTGTAAGGCCATGTATACCGGCATTATAAAAGTAACCCGCTTCAGCCGGGGGGTAGGCCGCTCAGATAAATGATAGGGATCCTGTAATCAGGATACAGAACCTGGCTTATACAACCGCTGTTTTAAAAACGGGGGAAACCCCGTTTTTTTATTTTGTTGAGGGCTTATCAAACTTTGCCGGGTCGATATATTTATTGATCTCCACTTTGTCGATAAGTATATTACCGACAACCTGTCCATTCATCTTGGAGATCAGCCTGTGTGCTATGGGTATTCCTTCCACTTCCCTGTAATCTTCCAGTATAACCTCAATCTCTGTTTCTGTACCACCCATAAGCTGGAGCGTTCTATAGGATGTTATCAGAAAAGATTCGCTGGAAATGAAAAAATCCCTGATCAGGTTCTTTGCTGTTGTAAGTCTTATCTGGTATTCTGAATTTTTCGGCTCTTCACTCACCAACTCAAGTGTACTTCCCTTTTGCCTGAAGTTCCATAGGGGATCATCAATTTCAGCCTGGGCAAGCAAAGTTTCAAGTTCATCTCCTGTTATTTGCTCGGGTTCAGAAATTCCCATCCTGGGTGCATATATCCAGCCTGCATCGCCATTATATGATTGCAGAACCTTTGATCCCTGGTATTCAGCTTCAATCAATATCTTATGGGGCCTTGATTGATAAATAGTGAAAGCAGATTCAATGCCGGCCATGGAATTGACATTTCTTCCATGGGTAATAATGGTATTAACCTTTTCCATCTTCTCACTTGCAGAGGCCTTATAATGAGCTTCAAGGATACTTTCAAGGTTCTGTGCCCGTATTGCAGCAGAGATCAGGAAAAATATTATGAAAAGACTGAGTTTATACATGACGAACTGTGAAGAGTGTAAAGAATTAACCCGAAATTACATATTTATAACGGCTTTTCTTAGGGATAACAGGTTCTTTAACATCTGTTCCAGCAAATCCATCCGTAACATGCTTAGTCCATCTGATTTTGCTGCCGCCGGATCAGGATGAGTTTCAATGAATATCCCGTCCGCCCCGATAGCTATCCCGGCCCTTGCCATTTTTTCAATAAGTTCCGGTTTCCCTCCTGTAATCCCGGTTGCCTGGTTAGGTTTCTGAAGGGAGTGGGTAACATCAAGTATGACCGGGAATCCCGTCAATTGCATTTCCGGTATTCCTCTGAAATCAACGATAAGATCCTGGTATCCGAAAATGGATCCTCTTTCCGTCAGTATAATTCTTTCATTCCCCGATTCAACGATCTTATTTACTGCAAATCTCATAGAATCAGGTGAAAGGAACTGCCCTTTCTTAACAGAAACTGTTTTCCCCGTTTCGGCACATGCCACAAGCAGGTCGGTTTGCCTGCATAAAAAGGCGGGTACCTGCAAAATATCCACGAATTGGGCAGCTATCCCTGCTTCATCCGGACTGTGAACATCGGTAACCACCGGAACAGAGAACTGGTTCCTGATCTCATTCAGGACCCTCAGTGCTTCCTCGTCGCCTATACCGGTAAATGAATCGATCCTGGATCGATTGGCCTTTCTGTACGATGCTTTAAAGACAAAAGGGATCTTAAGTCTCTCACAAAGCCCGCTAATGTGTTCAGCAATCCGAAAGGAGATATCCCTTCCCTCAACGACACAGGGACCAGCGATTAAAAGAAAAGCATCCCCTTCAGTATGCCTTAATGCCGGAATTATATCTTTTACTTCAATACTATTCTTGCTTTCCATATGATTTCATGCCATTCCAAAGGCGGTTTAACCGATTACGCATCTCTTCTTCCCTGTTATTTGTCCCCGGATTATAAAATTGATTCTCGTCAAGTTCCTCAGGCAGGTAATTCTCCTGAACAAAATGTTCTTCATAGCTATGGGCATATCTGTAATTTTCTCCATATCCAAGATCCTCCATCAGTGATGTCGGTGCATTTCTCAAATGCAGGGGTACTGATAAATTGCCTGTTCTCCTTACCGTTTCCATTGCATGATTGATGGCTGCATAGGCCGAGTTGCTTTTTGGGGATGCTGCAAGGTAGATGGCAGTCTCGGATAATATTATTCGTGCTTCGGGCATCCCGATCATATGAACTGCCTGGAAACAGTTAGTAGCCATCAGCAATGCATTGGGATTGGCGAGCCCGATATCCTCCGACGCCAGAATTACCAGCCTCCTGGCAATGAACTTAATATCTTCTCCGCCTTCCAGCATCCTGGCCAGCCAGTATACAGCAGCATCGGGGTCGCTTCCGCGTATGCATTTTATGAAAGCTGATATTATATCATAGTGCATCTCCCCGTTCTTATCATAAAGGGCCATGTTCTCCTGCAGCCGTTCCTTAACCATGTCATTGGTTATCCTGATTTTAGAGTCAGCAGAAAATCCCGGGTCCGAGCATTCCGACCTGACCACCACTTCAAGGGTATTCAACAGTTTGCGGGCATCTCCTCCGGAATATTGCAACATGGCTTCATTTTCCTGTATCTCAATAGAAATCTTGTTAAGATAAGGATCCTTTTCAAGTGCCCGGTTCAGCAGTCCGATAAGGCTATCACCGGAAAGAGGATTCAGGATATATACCTGGCAGCGGGAGAGGAGGGGGGATATGACCTCGAAAGACGGGTTCTCGGTAGTGGCCCCTATCAGGGTAACCACCCCCTGTTCAACAGCGCCCAGAAGAGAATCCTGCTGTGATTTGCTGAAACGGTGAATCTCGTCGATGAACAGTACCGGGTTAGGTTTATTGAAGAACTGGAGTTTTTTCGCTTTCTCAATGGTTTCTCTTACATCCTTAACCCCTGACTGAACTGCACTCAGACTATAGAATGGTCTGTCAAGTTGCCGCGAGATTATTGAAGCCAGTGTTGTCTTACCCACGCCCGGCGGGCCCCACAGGATAAAAGAACTTAGCGAACCCGATTGAACCATTTTGCGTATAACCGCATTGGGTCCCACCAGGTGCTCCTGACCAATGAAGTCATCAAGCGTTCCCGGGCGCATACGGTCAGCCAGCGGCTGGTTGGGAAACTGAATACCTGATGCCATGAAAGCAAATTTAGTTTTTTTATTTTAGCTGTTAAATCCACGGAGGGTATAGAAATGAGACGTTCATTCAAATTAGCAGCAATTCTATGCTGCACAGTTAACCTGGGCCTGGTTAATCCGGTGTCCGGACAAGATCTATCACTTGATATGATTTATGGTGGCATTGAGGATGCCCAGGCAATCCTACAGGAATACCTGAAGCCCTATGCCAATATTATGGGCGCAAATTTAAATGCAGGATGGTATAATACGGCCAGGCCACATAAACTGGGAGGTATTGATATTATGGCCACTGTCAGCTGGGCCAAAGCTCCTCATTCCGCTCTCTTTTATGACCTGGTAACTCTGAGCCTGAACGGAGTAGCCGACATTTCCGAGACCAGTAAGGCGCCGACGATTGCCGGTAAGCAGGATGTGCTTCCCCGGGTTACATATACCGAATCCGTGGATATCGGGGGAATATCCCATCAAAAGGAAATTGCCAGTTTCTCCGTTCCGAATGGAACCGGATGGGATTTCATTCCTCTGCCCATGGGACAGGTATGTATCGGACTGCCCATTGGGACAGATGTTGCAGCCCGGTTTGTACCTGAAATAGAATTGGGGAAGACAGGAAAGATCGGACTATGGGGAGTGGGAGGTAAGCACTCGGTTTCCCAGTGGATCCCGATTTTAAAAAATATCAAGATCATTGATATAGGTGTTCAGGGCGGATACACAAGAGTGACCTCATCTGCGCATGTTCTGGTTGAGCCACTGGAGGTGGATGTTGATCCCGAACCGGATTTCAGGTGGAAGGACCAGGAGATAATCCAGAAGGTTGGTGGCTGGACGGTAAATCTCATCGCTTCTCAAACCCTTCCGGTCATATCGTTTTACCAGGGGATAGGATATGCCAGCTCAATTGTGGAACTTCTGGTTGAGGGGCATTTTCCGATCCACTCGGCTATCATTGTCGATGATCACCTGGAAACCACCTACAAGATTGTTGAGAATCCGATCGCCCTGAAGTA
>CAZIAU010000344.1:0-4308 GCA_964536755.1 uncultured Bacteroides sp.
AGGTTGATCGAATCCTGTTTTCTGGGTTTAACATTATTAGTAACACGGCTGATGGAAATAAGTTTGCCCTCTTCATCCTTAATTTCCACGTCCCATATATGTCTGAAGTCACGTTTTACAACAATCCTGGCAGTAGCATGAAGCACCCCTTCTTTTGCCGGAGCGATATGCTGACTGTTTACCACGGATCCGAGCACATCGAATTTTTGAGGATCCACCAGAAGGAACGAACCGGCACTGCCCACTGTTTCGGCAAGTGAGATAAGAGCCCCCCCATGTACCACCCCCATGGGCTGGTAAAGTTCAGGTGTGATTTTCATCACTGCTTCAACATGTGTGGCTGAATAGGATGTAAACTCGATGCCAAGCAGCTCAATGAGTGTCCCTTTGCAAGCCCCGTTCAGTTCTTTTACAGTCATCCGTTTCATCTTATGTTCCAAAGATAGATATTCGTTTTATTTTTTTTCAGCTTCCAGCAACATGACAGATCCCATGAAAAGTAATCTCCCCCTAATAATTCTGAAACCTGCTCCCTCCAGTAGAGAGCCCATCTCGGTAATGGAATAATAGTTCCTGGAGGAACTGGCCAGGTATTTGTAAGCCTTCAGGTTACCTGAAATAAGGCCTCCAAGGTACGGCAGGATAACCCGCAGATAAAGGTTATTAAATAGACGCCATATCCTGTTTTCAGGCCTGCAGCTTTCAAGTAATATGAAGCGACCGCCTCTTCGAAGGACCCTGAAAATCCCGGAAAGATGTTTTTCAGCATTCGAGTTCTCGTATACCAGGTTCCTGATCCCGAAAGCAATCCCCACCACATCGAAGGATTCCTGTTTGAACGGCATTGCGGACACATCTCCTTCCCTGAAAGTGACCGGTGGAATTTCTTCCCGTTCACGGATCAGATCCGTTTTTCGTCGTGCCTCTTCCAGCATGGCCGGGCTGAAATCATAACCTGTAAGTTCAGGGGTTCTGCCTGCCTCTGCTGACATCCTTGCCATCTCAAGAATAAGGTCTCCCGTACCGGTACAAAGGTCAAGAACGGCTTCCGGATTAGATTTAAGGCACGCACTGGCAGCTTTTTTTCTCCAGGACACATCCTGACCAAAGGTGAAAATCCGGTTCACACGATCATAGGTACCGTAAATATCGCTGTAAAAATCCTTCAGAGGATAGTCCGGCTTCATCGAACTCATATTCCGGGATTGAGGATCAGGAGTCACCGTACGGATGAAATATAATCAGCCACCTCGCGGTGTCCGTTCTGACGGGCAAAGGTTTCAGCATTGTCTCCGTCCACATCTTTCAGGCCCGGATCCGCCCCGTATTCAATCAGTACCTTAACCACATCCAGGTTCCCTTCGGCTGCTGCGTGCATCAACGGTGAAAAGTGCTCTTCTGAATCAATGATATTCGGCTTGGCACCCTTGTCGAGCAGAATTTTAACAGTCTCAGGGAAGGGGCCTGTGGAACCATAAAGCAGGGCTGTACGGCCCACCAGGTCCCTCCTGTCGATAGCCGCCTCACTCTCCAGCAGTAAAAGAACAATATCTGAATGTCCGTTAAATGCAGCAAACATCAGTGCAGTATGCCCTTCACTATCAGGAGAATTCACATTAACTCCTCCATTAATCATCTCCTTTACCTTTTCCAGATTTCCATCCAGAGCCGACTGACGCAACTGCTCTTCGGCAGTAGGTTCCGATATTTCCTTATTCCCGGATGTCTGTTGAGTCTGTTTATGCTTATCATCTGTATCTGCCGACTTGCCGGTACTTGATTTGCAACCAATGCTTGTAACCAGTATTGTTGCAGCAAATATTGCTTCTATTAAAAGGAATCTCTGCATGGGAACGTCTTTTAAACCCTGCGAAGATAAGAAAGAAATAAAAGATAACTCACCCATTTACTTGACTTCCATCGAACATGATGCTATCTTGACATGTTTGAATTTAGTACTAATCATGTGAAAAATGTCTCAAAGAATAAACAGGACAAACTTTGCACTCCTTTTCCCTATATTGCTGCTATCCTTTACCCTCACTCCGATTCAGGCACAATTTGAACAAAAGCTAAGTATAAATGTATCCGGTGGATTCTTTAAGACAATCGGTTCCAGGGGATATCAGGCAGAGTGGTCTACCGGTAAAGAAGACAGGGAGCCCACTCTGATGCCTAACTTCAATCCAGGATTCTCCATGGAGGGAGGATTCCAGGTGAACCTCAACAGGCATTTCTCCGTTGAAGCTACAGCTGTTATCATGAGTTCGCCGGGCTGGTATTTTGATTATTCAGATGAAGACCAGGAGCCTTTTAATTATCTTTACTTTGAGGTATATGCAGATACAATAGACTACACAGTGCAATTCAGCGGAGAAAATGAAATGACACTTACCAACCTGGTGATGGGGCTGGCTCCCAAATACTATCTCCGTCCCGGGAAAAAGATTAATCCCTTCGTTTTTGCTGGAATTACTTACAGCATCACCAATGTGAATTTTATTGATAATGAATATGCTGCATATGAGGAGAATGGAAGACTGGACGAGCTCGAGGCGAATGATGTTAACAACTGGTTTTCTAACCATTCAGGTTTGGGCATGTCCCTTGGAGCAGGTGTTGAATACGGGGTCAACGACTATATCGGCATTTTTATGCAGGCGGGATACTATTTTACCCCCCTGAAAGATGAATCATTCATTTATAGTTTAAAGTACGTAGACTTCCATGCCATTAATCTTCACCTGGGATTACGTCTGAGTTTCCTTAAATCTAAAGAACTTTAAATCCGTATCTGTTGAACAGAGTAATTTTAATATGCTCATTTCTTTTGTGTGGTGGCTGCCTGATGCTTCCGGGACAGATGAATGAAAAAAGGAGTCTGAATGAGACCGGTCACAGGATCTACTATGCCGCATATGATCCTTCGGGTAAGTTCATAGCCACAACCGGGGAGGATGATAATATCTTACTGTGGGATTCCGAATCCGGTATTATTTACCGAACCCTTGCAGGACTGACCAGACGGCCAAACAGGGTGGTATTTTCCGGATCAGGAAAGTTGCTCTATTCCGCGGGGGAGGATGGCGCTATTACCACATGGGACCTGGCACTTGTAAAAATACGAAACAGCACCAAAGCTCATTCCGGGGCAATCAAAGCTCTGGCCATTTCGCCGGACGGATCTATCCTGGCTTCTGGCGGAGAGGACAAAGTAGTTCGTGTATGGTCCGCTGAAGCAGAAATGCTGAAACTGCTGTATGAACTGAAAGGTCACAGGAAAACAATTAACTCGCTGGACTTCAGTCCGGATGGGAAAATCCTCGTATCGGGAGGTGCGGACCGGCTATTGATGGAATGGGATATGCAGAGCGGGATTAATACCAGACAGGCAAAGCCGAACGATGGATGGATAAGATGTGTCCGCTTCAGCCCAAACGGAAGATATATTGCCAGCGGGGGGGATGATAAACTCATCCAGATTATACGAAGTGATGATCTGACCGTAGTGCATACACTGAAAGGGCATACGGACTGGGTGCAGACACTGGACTATTCACCTTCGGGTGAATATCTGTTCAGTGGCGGACATGATCAACATATACGCGTCTGGGAAACAAGTACGGGTAAACTTGTTTTTACTTCACCCAAACTTGAACAGATCGTGCTGTCGGTAGATGCCAGTCCCGTGAAGGATGACCTGATCTCATCCTGTCTGCTTTCAGAACAACTCAGGATCTGGGCCCATAATTACGGGGAGGGCACTCCCCGGTTGGCGGCAACACATGAGGATCTTCCACCGGTACAACAGGTCAGTATGGAGAAACCGGAAACTGAGCCCAGTTTGAACAAACCGGAGAACGAGCCCAGTTTGAACAAACCGGAGAACGAGGATACTTCAGATCATCCGCTGATCACTGTTTTCTCTCCGGAACCGGTTGACGGTCAGGTAATACACGACAAAGCTACTATCCTGATAGTTGGTCAGGCCAAAGACCCCGAAGGAATCCAGTCCATGCTTATAAACAGGCAGAGGGTGGAGTTATCCGGATCCGGGATATTTCAGACTGAAATTGATCTGAACAACGGGGAGAACCAGGTTGATCTTGTGGCCGTAAGCAACCGGGGAAAACTGGCGCGGTACGGATTTGTAATTCTCTGCACAGATGAAACGGCAACAGCTGTTCAGACAGTTTCACCGCAGACACCCGGTGGTAGTTACCATGCACTTATAATCGGCATCAATGATTATAAAGATGACGATATACCGGACCTGGATTACCCCATTGCCGATGCCGAAAAGCTGTA
>CAZIAU010000345.1:0-4304 GCA_964536755.1 uncultured Bacteroides sp.
CCCGGCAATCTCTATTGCCGATGCCATTAAAGAGATCGACCCGACCATCGACCTCCTTTTTGTGGGTGCGGCAGGTAAGCTGGAGATGGAGAAAGTCCCGGAGGCCGGTTATTCTATCATCGGATTACCAGTGGCAGGGTTTCAAAGGAAGATTACATTGAAGAATGTAACCTTCTTCTATAAACTGATTGCAAGTATGGTCCGGTCCCGCCGTATCATACGCTCCTTTATACCGGATGTTGCTGTGGGAGTGGGCGGATATGCCAGCGGGCCCATTTTAAGAGCAGCGGGGTGCAAAGGAATACCAATTATTATTCAGGAGCAGAATTCGTATGCTGGTGTTACCAACCGGTTACTGGCACGTTCGGCAGGTGCCATATGCGTTGCCTATGAAAAGATGGAACGCTATTTTCCAGCTGATCGTATTGTATTGACCGGTAATCCGGTGCGGAAACAGCTGATGATCCTTCCGAGGGATCTGAGGGTGGACCTTGATGAGTTTGACCTGCAGGAGGGCAAAAATGTGTTCCTCGTGCTCGGAGGAAGCCTTGGTGCCCATACGCTGAATAAATGTATCACGGAAGGGTTAGATCAACTGGACAGGGATAACCTGCAGGTGATCTGGCAGTGCGGAAGTTCGTTCCATCAGGAGGCTGAACGTATTATCGGGGAGAGCGGGATGAAGAACATTAGGGTGGTACCATTTATTAACAGGATGGACCGTGCGTATGGGGCAGCAAATGTAATTGTCTCCCGCGCAGGTGCAATTACAATCTCGGAGTTGTGCCTTATCGGCAAACCTGTGATCCTGGTTCCGTCTCCCAATGTGGCGGAGGATCATCAGACAAGGAATGCTGAAGCACTGGTATCGAAAAAAGCGGCCATTATGGTACCTGATAAAATGGCCGGGAAGCACCTTGTGGCCAGGATGCTTCAGTTAATGGAGGATGAAGGCCAGAGGAGCGAATTATCAAAGAATATAAAGAAACTTGGCATATCCGATGCATCGCAAAAGATAGCAGCGGAGGTTATAAAACTGGTTGATAAAAATGATCTGGACTAACCTGGATTGTGTCTATTTTATTGGTGTGGGGGGCATTGGAATGAGTGCCCTGGCACGTTATTTCCTGAGCCAGGGAAAAGAAGTTGCGGGATATGACCGGACTTCCACCTCATTGACGGATCGACTCACCCGGGAAGGGATAGAGATACTGTATGAAGACCGTTCGGTATTGATCCCCGATGCTTTCCGGAATCCGGATCGTACCCTGGTCATTTATACTCCTGCTGTTCCGGAAGCCCACCAGCAGTTAAACTACTTCAGAAAGAGGGGATTCCGTGTGATCAAACGGGCCGTTGCACTGGGTGAAGTGTTCAATTCGGGCAGGGGGATAGGCATTGCAGGGACTCATGGAAAGACATCCATTTCAGCCATGCTGGCTCATATTCTTCAGAATTCCACGCTGGGTTGCAATGCGTTCCTCGGAGGGATCAGTAAGAACAGCCGGAGCAACTTTTACCTGGATCCCGCCTCCAGGATCATTATTGCTGAAGCTGATGAGTATGACCGCTCGTTCCTGACCATGTTTCCTGAAATTGCCGTTATCTCCTCCATGGATGCCGACCACCTGGATGTTTATCATTCAAAAGAAAATATCAGGAAAGGTTTTGAGGCATTTATTGCCCAGGTTCGGGCTGAAGGGAAATTGATACACAAGATGGGCCTCAACCCGGCAGTTCCTGATACTATTGAGTGTCTTACCTATTCAGTTGAAGAGGTGAAGGCTGATTATTACGCGGCAGATCTGGAACCCGCCGACGGGGGATATGTTTTTACGGCGGTTACTCCCGATATTATTATTCCTGATATACGAATAGGCACGGGAGGAAGAATTTATGTAGAGAATGCACTGGCAGCAGTTGCAGTTGCCCATCAGCTTGGAATTGCACCTGAGATTATTGCCCGCGCCCTTTCGACATACAAGGGAGTGGAGCGCCGGTACGATATACGGTTTCTCAGTAATTCCAGGATATATATAGATGATTATGCACATCATCCGGCCGAGATCCTTGCATTCCTCTCTTCAGTGAAAGATCAGTTTCCCGGGAGAAAACTTACGGGAATTTTTCAGCCACACCTTTTCTCAAGGACACGTGATCTGGCTCATGAGTTTGCCCGGAGCCTGGAATTACTTGATTCACTTATTTTAATGGAGATCTATCCTGCCAGAGAAGACCCGATTCCAGGTGTAAGCTCATCCCTGATTTTTGACAGAGTTAAGCTGAAGGAAAAAGTGCTTGTTTCCGGGGAGCAGGTGCTCAGGGTGATCGGGGAACAGGACCCTGAAGTTTTACTGACCATGGGAGCAGGAGATATTGACCAGCTGGTGGGACCCATATGCCACTGGATGAAAAAGAGATGATAAAAAAAATATTGAAAATATTGACCTGGATAATGATTGCCGCATGGTTTGTGGTGATCATGGGATTCGTTTCGGGTGAGGCCCATAAGGTGATATGCAACAATATTGAGGTGGTCCTTTCCGACTCCCTCAATAATAAATTCATTACCGGGGAGGATATCCGGTCAATTATGGAAGCCACCGGAATTCAACTTCAGGGTTATCCATTGGCTGATATAAATACCCGTGATCTTGAAAGAGAACTGGAGCAGAATCCATATATCAGGAATGCCGAAGTAAGTAAAGATATATCAGGCAGGCTGACGGTCTTCATTGAACAACGCGTTCCACTGGTGAGAATCATGCCGGAAGGAAAGGAGGGCTATTACCTGGATACCGATGGGGTCGCCCTGCCGCTTTCCGAAAGGTTTACACCATTTATCATACTTGCCTCCGGTAATATTCCTTATCCCGGAAACGATGGTAAAGAGGTTGAGAGGCTTGAAGAGATCCACAGGTTCACGAGTTATCTGGATAACCATGAATTCTGGAAGGACCAGGTAGAACAGATCTACGTGAACCGTGAAGGTGAATACGAACTTATCCCCAGAGTGGGGGCCCATCTTATTCTGCTTGGGGGCATGGATCATTGGGACCGAAAGCTAAGAAACCTGGAGTTATTGTATCGGCAGGGTTTTTCCAGATATGGTTGGAACACCTACGAAACCATAAATCTAAAATATGCAAATCAGGTAATATGTACTAAACGTTAAGACTATGGCAACAAATGAAAAAATCGTAGCTGCGGTTGATATCGGAACGACTAAGATCGTCAGCCTCGTGGGCCGTTTGAATGAGCAGGGCAGACTTGAAGTCCTGGGGATCAGTCAGACTGCCTCCAAAGGTGTTAAACGGGGAGTTGTTTTGAATATTGAAGAAACCGTCAACGCGATCCAGACCACTTCAACCGATGCGATAGAGCAATCGGGTTTGAAATTCAAAGAAGTATTTGTGGGGATTGCCGGACAGCATATAAAGTCTGTCCGCAACAGGGGATATATTAACAGGGATTCCTATGATGATGAGATCACCAGGGAGGACCTGCAGAATCTGATCGTTGATATGTATAAGATCCCTGTGGATGTTGGTGAAGAGATCATCCATGTGCTTCCCCAGAGTTATATTGTGGATAGCGAAACAGGTGTTAAAAACCCGGTGGGGATGTTCGGTAAAAGGCTTGAGGCCAACTTCCATATTGTGATCGGACAGATCTCATCGGCCCGGAATATCGAAAAGTGCATAAACAGGGTTGGCCTAGATGTGAAGCAACTGGTTCTTGAGCCACTGGCCTCAAGTGCGGCGGTCCTGACAGATGACGAAATGGAAGCAGGGGTAGCACTGGTGGATATTGGTGGCGGTACCACCGATGTGGCAGTTTACTATGATGATGTGATCAGGCATACTGCTGTCATTCCTTTTGGTGGAAATGTGATCACCAGGGATATTAAGGAGGGATGTGCCATCCTTCAGCGCCAGGCCGAATCTTTGAAGATTCAGTTTGGATCGGCACTGGGCGACCTGGCCCAGGAGGATAAGGTGGTGACTATTCCGGGCATATCAGGAAGGGACCCCAAGGAAATCAGTTTCCGAAGTCTCGCATACATCATCCAGTCCCGGATGGAGGAGATCATCGATGCCGTCATTTATGAAATCGAGAACTCGGGATATATGGATAAGTTAAGTGCAGGTATCGTACTCACCGGAGGCGGATCCATGCTGAAACACCTGAATCAGCTGGTCAAGTTTAAAACAGGTATGGATGTGCGTATTGGATTCCCCGGTGAAAAAATGGCTGCTGATACTCCCGATGAAATCAACCAGCCCATGTTCTCAACATCAGTT
>CAZIAU010000346.1:0-4293 GCA_964536755.1 uncultured Bacteroides sp.
TAGAAAGTGTGATTCGCTTTGCAGTGGCCTTGGCCGTGGCCCTGTTTGTATTGATCTATGAGGTTGAGTTCGCTTGATTCTTTTTCTAAAACCGGAGTCTTATGCTCTATTTCATATATACGGTAATAATGGCCTATGTAGCATTCATCCTGGGAATGGAATTCATCCATGAAAAAAAGTGGAAAATGCAGGTGGCCATTGCTTTCGTGCTGCTTATTTTCGCCCTCCGTATTTTCCAGGTCAAATAAAATAAGGTTCATGAAGAAACACCACATATCCGCGCTTGTCATTGCAGTCCTGGCCCTGGCTTCCGGAATAACTGCCGCACTGGATTTCCGGAAAATGCATGAACCCGAACCCCTCTATCCGGGAGCGGGACTCACCTCAAAGAGGATGCTGAGCGAATACTTTGAGGGCATCAGGGGAACGAACGGCGATACTGAAGTGTACTTTTTTGACAGCGGGAAGCCAGGTGCAACTGTATTCCTGGCGGGGGGAACCCATCCCAACGAGCCGGCAGGATATATAGCAAGCGTGGTCCTGCTGGAAAACCTTATACCGGAAAAGGGAAGAGTCATCATTATTCCAAGGCTGAACAACTCCGGTTTTACCTGTAACGACCCCATGGAAGCCTTTCCACGTGAGTTCTATATCAAGACGGAAAACGGGAAAAGGCGATTCCGTTTCGGGTCCCGGGGCTCAAATCCACTTGACCAGTGGCCCGACCCGCTGGTCTATACCCACAGGCAATCGGGACAGCGGTATTCAGGATTCGATTCAAGGAACCTGAACCGTTGTTATCCCGGGGACCCCAAAGGTTCTTTTACGGAAAAAGTAGCCTATGCCGTTGTACGGCTGATCAGGGAAGAGCAGGTCGACCTGGCCTTCGATCTCCACGAAGCCGCCCCGGAGATCCCCATCATCAACGCCATCGTATACCATGAAAGGGCGGAGGAAATTGCCTTGTATTCCATCCTTGAGCTGGAAATGGAAGGTCTCCATTATTCGCCGGAACTGTCTCCTAAGAACTTCCACGGGCTCAGTCACCGCGAATGGGGCGATTACACTGATGTTTATGCATTCCTCATGGAGACCAGCAGTCCCGTCCAGGGCAGGCTCAGGGGAAAAACGGATGCAAAGCTTGTGGTGAAGGGGATTAGTCCCAACTACCTTGAGGCTGCCGGGACAGGTGCCCTTAGAATCGAGTACAGAGAAGAGGGCGAACCTCTTCGCCTCAGGGCCGGAAGGCATGTGGCGGGTTTCATGGCCATACTTAATTCCTACAATCTGTTGCATCCGGATAAACCGGTTGAGGTTTCCGGTCTGCCCACTTACCAGGAGCTTTTTGACAGGGGACTCGGGGCATACCTGAGTCCCCCCCTTTAATATACTGCCATGGCCCTTGCCTTTATTTTGATATGTGCTGTATTTATACTCCTGATCGTCGAAGCCAGGGCGACCAGGCGAAGCGTTGAACGGATCCCGGTAAGGATATTTGTGAACGGGACCCGGGGCAAATCCACCACTGTTGAATACCTGGCCGCGGCTCTGCGTACCCGGGGCATGAAAGTCATCGGGAAGGTCACGGGTGAACTGCCCTCGCTGATTCTTGCAGATGGCACGAAAAGGGTCCTCAGGAGATGGGGACCTGCACGGATCCAGGAGCAATTCAGGGTCATCCGCCGGGCGGCCGCGTCCGGGGCTGAAGCCCTGGTGCTGGAATGCATGTCCATCGACCCTGTGCTCCAGGAGACGGAGAGCCGGTTTTTCAAGCCTCAGATCTATCTGCTTACCAATATCCGGGACGACCACAGGGAAAAGCTGGGTTCGACACACGGGGACCAGCTGGCTGCCATGTGCCGCGCAATCCCAAACGGATGTGTCCTGGTTACTGCTGATAAGGAGAACCTGGCAACCATCGGGAAGGAGGCAAAAAGAAAGAGATGCACCCTGGTGGTGGCGGATGGTTTGAAAATGGAGGATCAGGTTGCCGGACGTGGGGGTGAGGGGGCACCAGGCGACGGTGTTTTCATGGAAAATATGGCTCTTGCACTAGAGGCTGCGGCGCAAACCGGAATGGACAGGGAGGAGGCCCATAAGGCCATCCGGGAATACCTTTCCGGGAAAGAGACAAGGGAAAAATGGGAACGTATGGAGAAAGGAAAGATCCATTTCCTAAATGCTTTTCCGGCAAATGATCCGGAATCGGCCACTCTTAGCCTGGACAAGTGGCCAGGTGGACCGGGCCGCGGAGAAAAGCTGGTCCTGATATTCAACACCCGTTCCGACCGACCCCTGCGAACCGAGCTTTTTTCCGATTGGATCAGGGACCGGAAGGGTCTTCTGCGCGCGGTTTTCATTACAGGTGACCACCGGGCCCGGGCCTTTGCCAGGTTGAAGGATCTGGAACCTGCAGTGGATGTGTACAGAATCGGACGCGGCAGGATTGAAGGGCTTTCGGAACGTCTGATACTTCGATACGGCGACCCGCTATGGGTCGCCGGGATCGGTAATTTCAGAGGTGAGGGTTACCGGGTAATAAAAGAATTTAAAAGATGATCGTGGAACTGTTCCTGATCGGACTGATTGCGGGATTCCTGTTCTACGAGTTCGTGGGGATCTCTCCCGGCGGGGTTATCGCACCGGCTTACCTGGCCATGTATGTACTTCAGCCGGGTAAGATTGGGATGACCCTATTGCTCTCGCTCCTGGTCTACCTGATCATCAGGCTGCTCAGCTCACGTTTTATCCTCTATGGCAGGAGGAAATTGCTTCTGGCCCTTGTGCTGGGATTCCTTCTGAAACTGGGACTGGACCTTTTGATCCGGCCCATGGCCTTCATTCCCTTCGATCTCCAGAGTATCGGTTACATTATTCCCGGCCTGATCGCTCATGAGATGACACGCCAGCGTGTACTGCCCACACTGTTGTCCCTGGGCATCGTCACAATATTTACTTACCTGGTAGCCCTGATGCTGTGAAACGCCTGCCCGTAAATATACGCCTGCTCCTGGTATTTGCGGTTCTGCTTGCCGGTTTGTTACTTGTACATTTCCGCTTTACCCGTATTGTTCCCCTGGAAGAGAGCCGGCAAATGGAACAGGCAGCTTCACTGGCCCGGGAATGGTTCAGGATCATAGGGGAGGAGAAGGAAGCAAGGGGTATCCGGTCCGATGCACCGACCAGTGTACCCAACAGGGGAATGATCGGGGATGATTTTACCTTTTTAACCACTACACTGGGTTCCCTTGAAGCGAAGGAGATCTCGACCAATCCTGATTTCGGGGCCCTGATGGTCCGCCTGCTGAATGAAGCCAGTGCCGGGAAAGAGGACAGGGCAGGGCTGATCATCTCGGGTTCATTCCCTGCCCTGGCCGTGAGCACGCTGGCGGCGTTCCAGGTTATGGATATGGATGCAGTAGTGATGAGTTCACTGGGTGCTTCTTCGTTCGGGGCCAACCAGCCCGGAGCCACCTGGATAGATATGGAAAGCTGGTTGATCAGGGAAGGAGGCCTGCGTTACAGGTCATCCCTGGTATCCGCAGGGGCAGAAAATGACCGGGGGGAAGGGCTCACGGCAGAGGGAATGGGACTGATCAGGGATGCCGCTGACAGGAACAATATGGAACTGTACATACCGGACGGGCTTACAACTTCTATTCGCTTCAAGTCCCGGATCCTGGAGCAGGATAACATCAGCGTGCTTATCAATATAGGGGGTAATCAGGCTGCTTTAGGGGGCTGTGCCCATGCATCCACGTTGCCAAACGGATTGCACAGGAAACTCAGATTGTGCAGTCATCCCGACCGGGGGATCATCCAGGATATCAATAATAAAGGGATCCCGGTGATCCACCTGCTGAATATCCGCGATCTGGCTTCCCGGTACGGGATTGACACGGCACCGGGCCGGAAGTATGCAGAATCAACTTATCTTTATACTGAAAGGGAAAGCAGACGGGGGCCCCTGGCAATGGCCCTTTGCACGGGCCTGCTTGCCATGGGCTTTCTCCTGAAGGATTTAAAAAAACAACCATGAGAAGAAATCTGGCCATAATAGTGGTCCTGTTCCTGTGCTTTCAAGGATTGCCGGGGCAAAGCTTCAGCGGAGACCTGGAGAGCTACCTTAATTCACTCGTAGATATCCTCCCGGGCAAGACGGGTGACCAGTTTTCACCGCCGGGAGCGGGTGATCTGGATACCTGGGAACAGATGATAAAGAGCATTCTGTCCGGTGACCTGGACAGTGCCAGGGAGAAAGCGGATATACTCAACTACAAGGTAACGGACTTC
>CAZIAU010000347.1:0-4284 GCA_964536755.1 uncultured Bacteroides sp.
ACGGTAAACAGGAATTGCCAATGAGGGATACACCGGATATCACCATTGAAGAACTGAAAAACTTTTCGGAAAAGAAAAATGAAGAGTTACCTCGATTATGGCTTTCTGTTTTGCCTATACTCCTTCCGATTCTTTTAATAACCGGTAACACGGTAACCGGAATGCGGGCCGAAGGAAACCTGAAAGAGATTTTCTCCACCCTGGGCGATCCCAACATTGCCCTTGCCATTTCTACAGCAATTGCAATTTATTTGCTCTGGACAAGGCTGAAGGACGTTAAGATGTTCAAAAAATTTCTCTCCGAGGCATTGACCAGTGCAGGAGTAATCATCCTCATAACCTCATCTGGTGGGGCCTTCGGACAGATGTTGCAACAAACAGGAATTGGAATCAGGGTTGCGGGGTTAGCCGGCAGTTACCAGATGGCCATACTTCCACTGGCCTTTTTCATTACTGCAGTAGTGAGGACCGCCCAGGGTTCGGCAACTGTTGCCATGGTGACGGCCATAGGTATCATGAGTGGCGTAGTCAGCACTGAACTTCAGTTTCACCCTGTTTATGTAGCTCTGGCCATCGGATGTGGTTCAAAGATATTTGCTTGGATGAATGACAGTGCATTCTGGATCATTACTAAAATGAGCGGTATGGAAGAGAAGGAAACAATCCGTCATTTTTCTTTCACAATGTTGGTAATGGGATTTTCAGGCCTGATCGCTATCATGATCCTGTCAAGAGTTATACCCTTCATCTAACTGACCATGGCGCACGATCATACAGTTATCAGAATTGCTGCGGCGGATAATGTTGGAATAGTAACCAGCAGCATGGGTTTGAAGAAAGGAACTATCCTGAAAGATGGCACCTGTCTGGCTCAAAATGTGCCCATGGGCCATAAGGTTGCATTAAACAGGATAGGGGACGGGGACAGAATCATCAGGTACGGGCAGACCATCGGGTTTGCCAGGGGTGTGATTGAACAGGGGGAATGGGTGCAGGAATCAAATATTTCACTTCCTGCCACTCCTGACCTGCAATCAATTCCGTTGACCGGTTCCCCCGAAGCAAAGCTTAAGCCGCTGGAAGGATATACCTTTCAGGGGTACCGGAATAGTGACGGAAGCGCAGGCACGAAGAATATCCTCGGGATCGTTACGAGTGTACAGTGTGTGGCGGGCCTGGCACGATATGTGGTGCAAAAAATCAAGAAGGAATTACTCCCAGGTTATCCCAATGTGGATGATGTGATTGCACTTACTCATACCTATGGATGCGGCATTGCCATTGATGCACCTGCATCCGTCATCCCTACCAGGACCATTCGGAATATAGTTACGAACCCAAATTTCGGAGGTGAGGTAATGATTGTGGGACTGGGATGTGAAAAGCTTCAGCCTGAACAACTTATATCTCAAGATCGCAACCGGTCAGGTAATGAGGGTGGTGTAGCGGCAGACGATATCATGATAATGCAGGATGAATCCTATAAGGGATTTAATGCCATGGTCGATGGGATCATGAAAATGGCCGATCTGCGTCTGAGAAAACTAAACAAGCGTATTAGAGAAACCTTTCCGGCTTCAGAGCTGGTTGTGGGAATGCAGTGTGGTGGCAGTGATGCGTTTTCTGGAATAACCGCCAACCCTGTGGCCGGATATGCAGCTGACCTGATTGTAAGGGCAGGTGGGAGTGTATTGTTTTCTGAGGTCACAGAGGTTAGGGATGCGATTCATCTGCTTATTCCCAGGACAGCCAGTCAGGAGGTAGGGAAAGCACTCCTGGATGAAATGCAGTGGTATGATGATTATCTTTCCCGTGGCCTGGTCGATCGGAGTGCCAACACCTCGCCGGGGAACAAACGGGGGGGGCTGAGCAACATTGTGGAAAAGGCCCTGGGATCTGTTGTAAAATCGGGGACAGGCCCCATCGTGGATGTGCTTGGTCCGGGCGAAAAGATCCGCAAAAGGGGTTTAACATTTGCAGCCACTCCGGCCAACGATTTCGTATGTGGAACCCTGCAGCTGGCTGCCGGTATGAACATGCACGTTTTTATGACAGGAAGAGGATCTCCCTATGGGTTGTCTATGGTTCCGGTTATAAAAGTTGGATCAAATACCAGTTTAAGCAACCGCTGGTTTGACCTGATTGATCTGGATGCCGGGCAGATTGTCTCGGAAAAAAAGAGCATTGAGGAGATGGGATGGGAACTGTTCCATATGATCCTGGATGTGGCCAGCGGCAAAAAGCAGGTGGCGTGCGATAAACTTGGCCTGCACAATGACCTGGTGCTCTTTAACCCCGGACCGCTTACCTGACAGGTTTGACCAAGCCGAATCACTGCGCAACAATACTATCCCGGTAGTATTTGAAGGAGAAGTTACTCCCCGATGATCTTCACCAGCACCCGCTTGCGGCGTTTGCCGTCGAACTCCCCGTAGAAGATCTGCTCCCACGGACCAAAGTCCATCCTGCCTTCGGTAACTGCCACCACCACCTCCCGGCCCATGATGGTACGCTTCAGGTGTGCATCGGCATTGTCCTCGAAACCGTTGTGCCTGTATTGTTCGTATGGTTTCTCGGGGGCCAGTTTTTCCAGCCAGACCTCGAAGTCATGGTGCAGTCCGGATTCATCATCATTGATAAAGACCGAGGCGCTGATGTGCATGGCATTCACAAGAACTAATCCTTCTTTTATTCCGCTTTCCCTGAGGCACGTCTGGACATCAGGAGTGATGTTGATCAGTTCTCTGCGTTTTGCTATGTTGAACCAGAGTTCTTTTCTGTAAGATTTCATCTGTATGCTGCTTTCAGTTTAAATCAGGTTGAGATCCTTTTTCATATTATGGATCCTTTCTTCAAGGAGCTTCCTTACCTGTTGGAAGTCCGCTCTGTTTTCCAGTTTGTCATAAACACTGAAATAAAATTTTATCTTGGGTTCGGTTCCTGATGGCCTTACGGATATCTTGCTGCCGTCTTCAAGCAGGAACTGAAGGACATTTGATTTTGGGAGAGTGATCTCAGAACGTTTACCCGTGATATTATCAAGGATGACCCGGGTGAGGTAGTCCTTTATTAACAATACTCTGGATCCGTTGATTTTCTCCGGTGGGTTCTCCCTGAACCCGTCCATCATTTGCTGGATCTCCTCGGCACCTGATTTGCCCTTCCTGACCACATTGAGTAGTGACTCCAGGTAAACTGAGAAATCCAGGTAGATATCCATAAGTACATCATAAACACTTTTATCACGGCTTCTGGCCCAGGTGGCAAGTTCTGCCAGGATGGAGCATGATGACACTGCATCCTTGTCCCTCACAAAATCCCCTATCATAAACCCGTAGCTTTCCTCACCACCTCCTATAAAGGTCATTTTCCCTTCATTTTTACGAATGATATCAGCAATGAATTTAAAACCAGTGAGCACATCGTAATATTTGACACCATAATGCCTGGCCATATCGGCAATCAGCTCCGTGGTGACTATTGTCTTCACCATAAATTCTTTGCCTGTAAGCTTGCCACGTTCGGACCACTGGGAGAGAATATAGTAACTGAGAAGGGCCGCTGTCTGGTTACCGTTCAGAAGGACCAGTTTTCCATGATCGTCCCTTACTGCGATCCCGACCCGGTCAGCATCGGGATCTGTGGCCATAACCAGGTCAGCACCAACCTCGTCAGCTTTTTTCAACGCCAGGCTAAGGGCCGCAGGCTCTTCCGGGTTTGGAGACACCACTGTGGGAAAATTGCCATCCACAATATCCTGCTCCGGAACATTATAGATATTTTTAAAACCCATACTTTTCAGTGCACGGGGGACCATCTTTACGCCGGTTCCATGGATGGGAGTGTATACAATCTTAACATCCGGGTGGGCCCTGATAAGTTCCGGATTAAGCGATTGACCCGCCACCTCCTCAATAAACCGGGCATCCATCTCTTCCCCAAGGGGGATGATCAGGCTTTTATCACCGTCAAACCTGACCTCTTCTATGGATTTGATCTTCTGGACTTCACCTATTATGTTGACATCATGGGGATTGATTATCTGTGCGCCGTCTTCCCAGTAAACCTTATAGCCGTTGTACTCTTTAGGATTGTGCGAGGCAGTTATAATTACACCGCTCTGGCAACCGAGTTGTCTTATGGCAAAACTGAGTTCGGGAATGAGGATCAACAAAGCCGGTGATGATGCATCCGGTCTTGCGGTATCTGAAAAAATGCGCTCACAGATCCGAGGATTGCAACAGGCTTCCCGCAATGCTGCTGATGGTGTTTCCTTTATCCAGA
>CAZIAU010000348.1:0-463 GCA_964536755.1 uncultured Bacteroides sp.
TATGACAATCCGCCCGACATGTTCCCTGTGCAGTATTCTGACGGGACTTACGCCAGTTCGGACATGTATACCACGTTTACGAATACGGTATATACCGGGAATTTTCTGGGTGTTGACAGGAATAACCGTGCGGAGGTCATCACCGATTTCATGCTGAACCAGGCGCTTGATTTCATTACCGAAGGATTGTCCCTCAAGGTTAAAACCTCCTTCGATAACTATTTCTTCACCACCGGACCCAATATTGTTGATGAAGGGATGGTACGGAAATATGTGAGTCCTTCGATCCTTGGAGCGGAAACTGCAGCAGACTCTGCCTCAGCAGTAGTCTACATGTACCCGAGCACCCCTTCACACGGATTTAACTACATACCACAACCGATCCAGTCCACCTCTGAAAGAGTCCAGAACAATCTTTCCAGGCATATATATTTTGAATCATCACTGAATTACAGCAGGTCAA
>CAZIAU010000348.1:473-4278 GCA_964536755.1 uncultured Bacteroides sp.
CTATGCAAGGAATTTCGGGAACCATGCGGTAACCGGACTTTTCCTGTTCAACCGCGAAATGTATGCCCGCGGGTCTGATTTCCCGAATTATCGCGAGGGTTGGGTGGGAAGGACCACCTATAATTACGGGTCACGTTATTTCTTTGAATTCAACGGGGCATACAACGGCTCTGAAAAATTTGACAGGGAATACCGTTTCGGTTTCTTCCCTTCATTTGCAGGTGGGTGGATGTTATCAAATGAGGAATTCTTCCGTTCGGCGCTGCCTTTTGTGAATACACTTAAATTCAGGTATTCATGGGGTAAAACAGGTAATGATGCCAACATCGCCAGGTGGCAGTATGTAAGCAGCTGGGAGAAGAGCAATGATACATGGCAGTTTGGTTCCCCGGTGACACAACCCGGTTATCCCTTTTACTTTGAGGGAACGGTAGCCAATCCCAATGTACACTGGGAAGTGGCGGAGAAACAGGATCTCGGGATGGAACTCGGCATTTTCAAGAACCTGGTCTCCATGAATTTCGATTACTACTGGGAACACCGGACAGACATGTTCATTACTGCATCGGAGCGTGCCAACAATGCCATTTTCGGAGCTGACCTGCCCTCGGCGAACCTGGGAGAGTTAAAGTCCCACGGATGGGAGGTGGAACTGAATTTTTCGAAAGCTTGGCCTTCCTCCAGGCTCTGGGCAAAATACAACCTGGCACAGACCAGTAATGAAGTGATTTTCCAGGATGATCCTCAGCTAACACCGGATTATCAGAAACAGGCCGGATTTCCTATCGAACAGACACGCACCCAATTATATTCGGGGATTATCCAGTCCTGGGATGAGATGTATAACGGCGTGGTTCTGGATGACAACACTTTCTACCTTCCGGGTGACTACAGGCTGGTGGATTATAACGCGGATGGTATGATCAACGAAAATGATGTTGTCCCATACCAGCATACGCTTACACCCGAGTATTCCTACGGAATAACACTGGGATACAGTTACAGGGGATTGGGGATCATGGCACAGTTTTACGGTGTATTCAATGTGAATGGATCCTATAGCTGGTACAACGAGTTCGTACAGAATTATAACATTGCCTATGATTTTCAACTTAACGGATCATGGGCCCCTGAACTGGGGAGGAGTTCGGGAGATCTTTACCCGCATGTACGCTATAACTACTATTCACCAAAAGGGCAGTATTATATCTGGGACTATTCATATTTTAAACTGCAGAATGCCCAGATCTCCTATGCTTTTTCGGGAAGTAAGATGAAAAACTCCGGCGTGGACCAGCTGAAGATCACTTTCTCCATCAATAATCTTCTTATCTGGAATAAATTGCTGGAGGACAGGGACAGGCCTATGGATTCCAACAGCCAGTTCGAATACCCTCTTCTACGCAGATATAGTTTAGGACTAAATATTTCTTTTTAAGCTATCAGAACCATGAAGCGATTCTATAACCTCAGAGCATTATTTTACATCTTTCTTGTCATAAGCCTCTGGTCATGCGAGCAATATCTTGACAAAACGCCTGATGCCGATGTTACGGAAAAGGATGTATTCAGCAACTATGAAAGTTTCCAGGGATTTGCTGATGTCATGTATGGATGTGTTGTTGATGTGAATAACCATGCACTGACCACCGGAAGTGAGAACGGGGACCTTTCTATTGCCTGGCAGAGCTGGGCATCGGCCCGTAAATTCGCGGAAGGTAATTACTGGTTGGTGATTCAGAATTACTGGCAGTCAAACTACTGGGAAGAAAACGATCCTGGTGTTTTCGGACCCCAGGGAACACCTTCGGGAATATGGCCTTACAGCTGGAAAGGCATCAGGATTGCCAATACCTGCCTGGAGAAACTGCCCCTGCTTCAGGGGACCCAGGAACAGATAGACCTGATCGAGGGACAGGCCTATTTTTTCAGGGCTTATTTTCACTGGGAAATTGCTGTCAGATGGGGCGGGATCCCCTATACCGACAAGTTATATTCCGCCGATGAAGACCTTTCCATTCCGCGGTTGACCTTTCAGGGCACGGTTGAACGTATTGTTGAGGACCTGGATAAAGCAGCGGCCCTGTTGCCGACGGACTGGGACCTGACTTCAGTGGGAAGTACGAGGACAGGATTTAATACGGGACGGGCTACCAAAGGAGCGGCACTGGCCTACAAGGCAAAGGCCCTCCTGTTTGCGGGCAGTCCCCTTATGGTCCATGATGCAGGCGGAAGTTATGAATTCGACACTGATTATATGAACAGGGCAGCTGCAGCTGCCTGGGAAGTCATAAAACTCGCCGATCAGGGTGTGTACGGACTGATTCCTTTTTCAGAAATACAGGATGAATTTGCCAGAACTGACGGGACCATTCCCTGGACCCGGGAGACCATCTGGGCAAAGGTGCCGTATCAGTATGGATCGGGGAGAATGCTGAACCGGCTCGGGAGGCTTTATGCTCCGGCACGTTTCGGTGGAAATGCCATTTGTGAGACACCAGTACAGAATTTTGTTGACAGGTTCGAAATGGACAACGGGCTGCCTATTGATGATCCTTCATCTGGTTATGATCCGTCGGATCCTTGGTCCGGCCGGGATCCGAGGTTCAGGCAGTTCATCTATGTGGATGGTGATAACGCCGGACTGACCCCGCTGACGATCCTCGAGCTTTACGAGGGGGGACAGGACAAGGAAGATCCGGGGGTCCTCACTTCGTACATCAATCACAAATACTGGCCAAAAGGGGTGAACCAGTATGACAACCTCTGGTCGCAGTTTACATATACCACCCCGCTGATGCGCCTGGCTGACATATACCTGATGTATGCTGAAGCCGTAAACGAAACGTCTGGTCCTGCAGGTATAGCCACCGGGGCCACCCTTTCTGCCATGGATGCTGTAAATATAGTAAGGGACCGTTCCGGAATGCCGGAAGTGAATGCCAAATTCACGGGAAGCAGAGATGATTTCAGGGAGAGGATAAGGAATGAACGGTCTGTTGAGCTCTGTTTTGAAGGATCGAGGTGGAACGATATGAGAAGATGGTACATTGCCCACCTCCCTGAAAACAAGGTCCAGTATGACCTGGTTTTTGACAAAGAGCATACTTACTTTAACAGGGTGGTGGTATTCAACAGGGTATTTGAACAGAAACATTACTGGATGCCCTTCTATAAGGAACAAACTCAGTTGTACAAGGAGTGGCCGCAAAATCCAGGCTGGTAACTGAAAAAATCAATAAGGATCGATTATGAGAACGTTTTCTTTTATAAGTATCATTGCCTTACTGTCAGGCTTCATACACCAGTCAACGCTCATGGCCCGTTCAGGTGAGGAGCGGGACACACTCATTAACGTTGCTGCGGACCCGGACAGTATCAATGACCGGCCTGAGGATGCCTATGTGAATATACCGTTCGGGACCATTAAGAAGGAGAACCTGACAGGTTCCGTATCTGTCCTGAACCCGGAGCAGTTGCTGAAATATGATGCCAACCAGGACATATATGATGCTCTGAACGGAAGGGTCCCGGGCTTGTTCGAGAACATCAATGTGTATGGAATGGGGGCCGCCCTGCTCGTGGTGGACGGGATACCGAGACCGGTGACATCCCTGAATCTTGAAGAGATAAGTCAGATAACAGTTCTGAAGGATCCGGTATCCCGGCTCCTTTACGGTGCAAAGGCTGATCTCCCGGTGATCCTGTTAACCACCAAGCGGGGAGAAGCCGGCAGGAACAGGATGGATGTGAAATTCGAATCGGGGATTATGAATCCGGTCAGCTATCCCGACTATCTTGGTGC
>CAZIAU010000349.1:0-4272 GCA_964536755.1 uncultured Bacteroides sp.
CATATTATTCTCCTAAAGTTTAAGCTGAAAAGGTGTTCCCATCTGGGCAATTCTGTAATTTATCTTTCCGTCGGCTTTGTGAATAAATTCAGCGATTGGCGCGGTGTTCAGTGTATACATATCGTAATGCATTGGAATCGTCAGGCCGGCATTAACGGACAGGGCAAATTCAATCGCTTCATCAATGCTGAAATTGGGTTCCATTTCCAATGCCGGGTCTTTTCGCCCGTTTATGGGAAGAAAAGCAAGATCGATGTCAAAAGATGAATGTTTTTCCACCTGTCCCTTGTATGGAACAGTATCACCCGCATGCAGAATTGTCACCCCATCAATTTGAATAACATAACTAAGGTACGGGTATCCTGTGAGTTCATCGTAGTCCAGTTTTGAATGGGCGGCAGGGACTGCAGATATGGTCAGTGGTCCCAATTCCAGCGTATCATCACCTCTCATTGAAAAGAGGTTTTTCTTATCGACATAAAGGGCAAGCATCCTGTTTTCCGCCGCTTTCGGGGCAATAAATCCCGTGTCCTGGTTTCTCAGTGCAATAATCGGAATAGTGAAAGGATCAATGTGGTCCACGTGGTCGTGGGAACAAAAAACGTAATCCACACCGTAGATTTCTTTTGGTGATACAGGGATGGAGTGTATACGGACATGTTCATTGTGCCGCTCATAGGTCCATTGTTCGGCAAAATCAGACAGGTACGGATCAAAGAAAACAGTGCGCGATCTGCTTTTGATCAGAAATCCGTTCTGTCCCAGCCAGACAATGACCAGTTCTTTCTGTTTGGGATCTATGTCATAGAGAGCTTTTAGAATCGGATGTTTTCTCATAGGAGTCCATTAAAGGTCCGGGCGGCTTGCACAGAAACCTAAAGTAATACCACCGTCAACGGTCACTGAGATTCCGGTAATATAGTCTGCCTCGGAGGATGAAAGGTACAGCACCATGGAAGCAATCTCATCGGTGGTGCCTATCCTGTTAGCCGGGACGGCTGTCATGATCTGTTTTTGTCTTTCCTCATCAGTAAGCGCAGTGGCTATAGGCCCCGGTGCTACCTGATTAACCTGGATGTTATAATCTGCAAGCTCAAGGGCCATGTTTTTTGTCAGCATGACAAGCCCTCCTTTTGCTGTGCTGTAATGTATGAAATTGCGTTTAGTTTGATATTCGTGAACCGATCCAACATTGATAATTTTCCCGCCACCCTGCTCTTTCATCATCCGTGCCGCAAGCTGACCGACAATAAATGGTGCCTTGAGATTCACGGCCAGAACATAATCCCAGTCTTCTTCCGGCATTTCGAGAAAAGAAACGCTGTTTTGCGCTGCTGCATTATTGACCGCAATGTCCAATCTTGCAAATTCCGACCGGATCTGTTTAAACATCTGACGGATGGAATCCGGGTCTGTTAATTCACAGGCTATTTTTATTGATCCCGGACTGATCTCTTTAATTTCAGCATAGGCTTCACGCAGATCAGATGACTCTTCCGGTCCGTGAACGATAAGCTTCCCTCCTTCTTTTGCAAATCGCTTTGCTGTTGTGCGACCGATACCACTGCTTGATCCGGTCACAAGGATCACTTTGTTTTCAAATCTTTTTGTCATAGTTCAGTTCCTCCATGGTATAAAAACAACTTTGTAGGCTGCTTTGGGTGATCGGGTTAACAGCTCAAATGCATTGTTAAAATCCTCCAGTGGAAAGCGATGCGTGATCCAGGGATTTACATCGATAAAACCTTGATTGATTAATTTATATGCTTCCTTCAGATCAGAGTAATAGGCGTTGGACGAAGTTGTGACATTCCGTTCGGAACCAAGAGCCAGAGCATTTATTTCCATGGTTGCTGAATGGACAGCCAGGTTTACATAGGTCCCTGCTTCTTCCAGAAATGGTATAGCAGCCTTCATCGTTTCAGCAGATCCGACAGAATCGAATATAGCTGCAAATCTTATGGATCCTATGTTTGATTTCAGGTCTGTCTTTGTGGGATCGATTATCTCAAAATCAGGATAATGAGCAATTACATTTTGTGCTACCGGTGAAGGATCGGAGATGATGATCTTTCCCGCTCCTTTATGACGGGCAACCTGTGCAATGCTCAAACCTGCCGGTCCGCCACCAATACATAAAACATTTGCACCATTATAGATCCGTGTCCTTCCGACAACATGTACAGCAACACAGAGAATGTCTGCCATAGCTGCCTGTGAATAGCTGATGTGAACCGGAATCGGGTGAAGAAGGTCTGCCCAGCCTAAACAGTATTCAGCATATGCACCCGGATAGTAATCCATTTCTCCCCAGCCCTGGGCATGACCTATATGGACCATATTCCTGCATAGATTTTCTCGTCCGGTCGTGCAAAATCTGCATCTGCCGCATACCCTGTATGCTTGTACTCCAACCCGCTGTCCCAACCATTTTTCATGTTCCCTGGAATTCACCTCGTGTACGATCCCCGCAAACTCGTGGCCCATGAGCCTGTTGGGCGGATTGTCGACATGTGTTCCGAGGGTATGCAGGGCCCAGGGATTTTCTCCGGCCCGGTACCTGATATCACTACCGCAGATGCCGCACGCTTCTACTTTGATAATGACGTGATTAGATTCTGTCATTACAGGAAGGGGAATATCCTGTAGTTCGAGTGTTCCTGGTTTTTTAAGGACAACTGCCTTCATTATATTATTGCTGATCTATTCCGATCCTGCCATCGATGATTAATCACTAAAGTTATAGAAATAACAGGGTGATTCAAATTGATATTATTAAATTGTCTTATTTAATTTTAATCAGTGTTATATATGAAAAGTATTGTTTTTATATTAATGGTGTTGCTTTTATCCTGTTCTGGAAAGGATATAAAAGAAACAATTGTAAAACCTAATGTCATTTTGATAATGACTGACGACCAGGGAATTGGGGATTTTGGTTTTACAGGAAATCCATATATCAAAACTCCCCACCTTGATAAGCTGGCATCGCAGAGTATTTATCTGACAAATTTTTATGTATCGCCGGTCTGTGCTCCCACCAGGGCGAGTTTGATGACCGGCAGGTATTCTGAGCGTACAGGAATTTATGATACGTACAACGGGGGTGCGATCATGAGCGATGAAGAAATTACTATTGCCGAGGTGTTAAAAGAAAACGGCTACCGAACCGGAATTTTCGGTAAATGGCATCTGGGTGATAATTATCCTTACCGTCCCATGGATCAGGGTTTTGATGTGGCAGTTGTACATCGCGCCGGGGGCATGGGGCAACCTGGCGATGTGATGAACTTTTTCGCTGGGGACAGCTCATATTTTAACCCGGTCCTGTTCAAAAATGGCATCCCGGTACAAACCAAAGGTTATTGTTCCGATGTCTTTACTGAGGAGCTGATTGATTTTATTAAACTGAATCAGCTGGAATCACCGGATAATCCGTTTTTTGCATACCTGTCATTTAATGCCCCGCATACCCCACTGCAGCTTCCCGAAGAATATTATAATATGTACAGGGACCTTGAATTTGATGCAGGTGAATTTGCTGTATTCGATGAAGCTGTTGAGAATATGACAGCCGAAGAAATTGAGGCTGCGCGCAGAGTTTATGGTATGGTCTCCAATATAGATGATAACATTGGAAAGTTGATTCAGATATTGAAAGAAACAGGAATCTACAATAATACGATTCTTGTATTCTTAACTGACAACGGCCCGCAGCATAATAGATATAAGATGGGTTTGAGAGAGCGAAAATCGTCAGTTTTTGGCGGAGGTGTGCATGTCCCCTGTCTGATCCATTACCCGAAAAGGTTTAAAGATAATGCGGAACTGGACGCAACCTTCGCACATATCGATCTGTTGCCGTCGATTCTCGATTTGTGCGGACTGGAAAAAGTCAGCCATCAAATTGACGGACAGTCTATTTTCCCCCCCGGTGATAAAGATTATTCAGCATTTGAAAACAGAACGCTTTTTTTTGAATGGGGACGTGGCTACCTGCGGAAATACTGGAATTTTGCTGCATTAAATGGTAACTATAAGCTGGTAGGAAACACCGGATATAAAAGTAAAATTGAAGATTTTGAGTTATTTGATATTGAAAACGATCCTCGGGAGAGATACGATATTCTTTCAGATAATCGGGAAACAGCGAACATGCTGAGAACCGGAATGGATGAATGGTATGATGAAATTATTGCAGAAAAGAACAATAATGTGATTGTCGATGGCGGGATGAACGATTTGATGCGGCCGTCTCTCTACGATGCCTAT
>CAZIAU010000350.1:0-504 GCA_964536755.1 uncultured Bacteroides sp.
TAAATGCCCGACGACACGAGCGCCCTTTTGCTGTTCCTGCCGTCCCAGTAAAAATTACCTTTAACAAGCGCGTTAAACTGCATTACCTGCTCGCCCGAGATGGTGTATATTACGACCCTGGCGCCGTAAGGCAGGTTTATGAACTTCATCGTACCCGTGCCCTTTCCCGGATTAAAGGGGTTCGGGTAAACTCTTATCTCCCCTATCCACACAGGCGCGTCATGCGCGTATGCCGTGCCCGGGTTGCCGGAGAGTGACGTGTAATCCACGCGCGCCCCGCTTATCGTTATTATTCCTTCGTTCGTTTCCGCTACCGTCGGCTCAAGGTAAACAGATATTTCCACAAATGTGGGCGAATAGCTTGCCCATACTGAAGGTAGATAATCCTTTGACAGAGAGGTAACTACAATGTTAAATCGTTCAAACCACATCCCAACGTTGATCATGATCGATATGATAAAAACAATCAGAAAGTTGCTGCGGATCTTCCTGAACCACATCAGC
>CAZIAU010000350.1:514-4248 GCA_964536755.1 uncultured Bacteroides sp.
GGGCACAATGGCATTACAAATGAACATGGTCCAGAACTGTCTCGTAAACTCCCCGGTGATCCTGTTGTGGAAAAAGGTGAATATTTCATATTCGTTCCCCGAGTACCAGGTCACAAATATCTCTGTAAGATAGGCTGAACCCATGATCAGGGAAACGAACATAAGTATTTTTGCCACCCTGTCCAGGTGAGCATCAGTCACGTAATCCTCCAGCTTGTATATTTTCCTGAGAATGATCATCAGGGTCATGACCATGGCGAATCCCGAAAAGATCGCTCCCACCACAAAATATGGCGGAAAAATGGTTGTATGCCAGCCCGGCTCTACCGCAACAGCAAAGTCGGTGGCTACGATGGAGTGGACGGAAACTACCAGCACTGCAGCAATTCCTCCCAGGATATAACTGAGCCCCTCGTACCTTTTCCACTCTCCCACAGAACCTCTCCACCCCATGGCAAAGAACCCGTAAACGGCCTTTTTGATCTTCGATCCGGCATTGTCCCGTATGGTTGCAAAATCCGGGATCATTCCCAGGTACCAGAACGAAGCCGAGATAAGCAGGTAGGCTGAGATAGCTATAAAGTCCCAGAAAAGTGGCGAGTTATAGTTCACCCAGAGCGGTCCGCGTGTATTGGGATAGGGGAAGATGAAAAATGCATCCCAGATCCTGCCCATATGCAGTGCAGGGAAAATTGCGGCACACCCCACGGCAACCACGGTCATCGCCTCTGCAGCACGGTTAATTGAAGAGCGCCACTCCTGGCGGAGGATCAGCAGGAATATGGAGAAAGCTGTCCCGGCATGCCCGATCCCGATCCACCAGACAAAATTTATAATGGCCCATCCCCATCCTGTGGTATTATTCACGCCCCATACACCGATTCCCGTGGAAACGGTCACATAGATTGCCCATAATCCAAGCAGCATCATCATGGAGCTGATGCCCATTCCGACGAGCCACCAGAATTTGGGCCGTGCATAAAGAGGAGAGGTAATGTCCGTGGTGATGCGAGCCAGGGATTTGCTTCCCAGCACCAGAGGTCCCCTTATTTCGGTATTATACATATATGTTATTTTTTAAGAATCAATATTTCCGTGACCGGATTGCTCATCTCCTTCCCTTCCGGGTTCCCGGTTCCTGACTTTTGTCAGATACCCCACCGAAGGAAGTGTGTGCAATTGTTCCAGCAAATGGTAATTCCTCTCCTCTTTCAAAAGCCGGCTGACCCTGGATTCCGGATCATTCATATCCCCGAAAACCAGGGCTCCGGACGGACAGGATTGAACACATGCCGGCTGAATCTCGCCATCATTCAGGTTCCTGTTTTCCAGTTTGGCTTCCAGCTTTTTCTCCTGGATCCGCTGTACACAAAAACTGCATTTCTCAACCACACCACGCTCCCTGACCGTTACATCGGGATTTAATACCAGTCTGGAGAGGTCGCTGTTCAGGTTGAAATCAAATTTATCATTTGTAACATACCTGAACCAGTTGAAGTGGCGTACACGGTAGGGACAGTTATTGATGCAGTACTTGGTGCCGATACACCTTACATACACCACCTGGTTGAGTCCTTCGTTGCTGTGCATGGTTGCCGAGACAGGACAGACATTCTCACAGGGAGCATTATCACAATGCTGACACATGACCGGCTGATGGAATACCCTGGGATTTTCAGGCTTATCACCGTAGTACCGGTCAATACGCATCCAGTGCATGATCCTCCGTTTTTTCACCTCCTCTTTCCCCACCGTTGCAATATTATTTTCCGAAATACAGGCTACAACACAGTTGTTGCACCCTGTGCATTTATTAAGATCCACAACCAGGCCCCAGTGATACCCGTCAAAGACAGCTTCAGGATAGAGGGTCTGGTGATGAGATTCCGTTTCCAGGTGGAAATGGTTCCCCGCATAAGGATCCTCCCGGAACTCTTTCAGTGTGGTTTCTCTTACTATGGGCCGCCCCTCCATGGTATGATGGGTCTGTGTACGGGCCAGGGGATAGGTCTCCCCGGTGATCTCCATTTTTACCCGGTCGTTCTGGTAGGAGCGGTGTCCTCCCCTCTCCGATACCCATCTGAAACCGTCGATCCCCACTCCGTCCCCGACTTTCCCCGCTTTTTTTCGGCCGTATCCCAGGGCAAGGGAGACAGTTCCCTCTGCCTGGCCGGGCTGAACAATAACAGGGATCGCCACTCCGTCAAGCTTAACCACCATTTCATCCTGAAGCCCTCTTTTCCGTGCATCGGCCGGTGAAACAGCCAGGTAGTTGTCCCAGCATACCTTGGAGACCGGGTCGGGCAGCTCCTGGAGCCATGGATTATTGGCATACCTGCCATCACTGAGACCCACCGTGGTATGGAGAGTTAAAACAAGATCTGACACGGGCGGATTAATCTGCACTCCGGGCGGTGTGAATTTGCGGTTGTCAGACAAACCTTTATGACCCTCCGGGAGAGTTTCGAAAAAACCCGCCTGGAGAGTTCTCACCCACCAGTCCTTAGAGGCCCCGGCCGCCGAATGAGCGCCGGAATGCGAAGGGGCCCCGGCCGCCGACGGTGCCAGGTTCTCCTCCCACCAGGTCCTGACCAGGTCATCATATGTATGAGGCTGTCCGCACCATTTCAGAAGTGAATCCTGATAAGCCCTGGAATTGAAAATGGGATGGATGCAGGGCTGCTGCAGGCTGAATGACCCCTTCAAAGGTTCGGCATCACCCCATGCTTCCAGGTAGTGGTGATCGGGGCAGATCACCCGGCAGGCTTCGGCAGTTTCGTTGAGTGCCGTTCCCATATACAGAGTAAAACCTGCTTTGTTTATGGCATCAAATCCGTCCAGGCTGTAAACCGGGTTAACTCCAGCCATGATCAGGTTGTCCACCTCACCGTTCTCAAGTGAGGAAAGAAAATCCATGAACTGCCTGTCATCACCCTGTTTAAGCTGAATGGTCCGCCTCAGGTCCAGCGTACTCCCGTAGTTGTCCAGCATATGGTTGATACCGGCCACCAGTTTTTGAACTTCAGGATCATTGGAACCACTCACCACCAGGGATCTACCCCTGTGCCGGAGCAGGTCTGCCACAATGGCATCCACTTCATTCACACAGGGTATGACCGATATGTAAGGGAATCCGGTGGCATCTGAAATCTTATTATAAATATTCCCCAGCATTAATATTGATTCCCCGGGTGTAACCGGAATACGCTCATCGGCATTGGAACCTGTCATGGAGAGTGCCGACTCAATCTGAACATGTCTGGACATATGGGGATTCCCGCCGGACAGCTCCCTGGTGGCTGCATAATCGCGTGCAAATTCCACAGGGGCTATCCATGTACCCAGGAAATCGGCATCGAAGCTCAGTATGTAATCCGCATTGTTGAAATGGTATCCGGGAATCACCGGTTCGCCGAAAACATCCCGGTGTGCCTCCCTTATCCCGGAGGCCGAAACTTCATCGTACTGGATCCATGTGGTGTTAGGGTTTACCCGGATAAATTCCCTGATAACCTCCTTGGCAGAGGGGCTTATAACAGTGGGAGTCAGAAAAACTGTTTTACCGCCCCCTGCAAGGCGTTTCCCGACCAAATTATCCACCTCTTCCCACGAACTTACTTTTCCGTCAATCATGGGCTCCTTATAGCGGGCATCATCATAAAGGTTCAATACAGATGCCTGGATCCTGGCACTGGTACCTCCCCTGGAAACGGGTGACCGGTGGTTCCCTTCAA
>CAZIAU010000351.1:0-4246 GCA_964536755.1 uncultured Bacteroides sp.
AGACTAACAGCATAAGAGCCGTTGTCAGACTAAGGGTGAATACTCTTTTCATTCGTAAAGGACTTTTCATCATATTATCTTTTTTACTTATTCAAAAATAAGATCCATTTCAACATCATTGTATGCGAGATATTCAATGGCCTGGTTAACATAAGCCTCTTCATCATCCATGTCAACGGTTTCTTCTTCCAGGAACTCGATCAGGTACCCGTCGTCATCAATAATATCAAGTTGTTCCATCAACAGCATATCGGAGTAGTAATCAGAATCACTGTTGTTACCCGAGGTAAAACGGATAAGAGTATAGCTGATCAGGGCTGCTCCCAGGACTGCTGCTGCAATGGCTGCCCTGAGCCACATCCCCGGAAGTATCCTTCTTACGGGTACCTGTGATGCCTCCATTTCATCCAGCCTCTCCTTCAGCCTTCCGGAAAAAGTTTCAAAGTATCCTTCGGGAACAGTGAACGGATTTTCTTTAAGCAATGGCTGTCCGAGTCCGGTGGTTTTTTCCTGCCGTTCTTCTTGAGGCTTTTGATTACGCTCCTTATCCATTTTTTTTGGTTTCATCCGTCTCAATAATTACTATCTTAAATCTCTGTTACACGGTTTATGGTTAGACCTTTAGTTGACATAAAGGTTTAATCTTCATCAAGCATTGACTCAATTTTTTTTACTGCATGGTGATAGGAGGCTTTCAATGCCCCGACCGAGGTATTCAGAACATGTGACATCTCCTCATATTTCATTTCATCAAAATATTTCATATTAAAAACGAGTCTCTGTTTCCGGGGCAGTTTCAGGATAGCCTTCTGAAGCTTCATCTGTATTTCATCACCGTTAAAGAGCGAATCCGCTTCGAGCTGTTCGCTCAGTATGTGTTCCACATCGGACCACGAAGCGAAGGGCCTTTTCTTTTTCTGTTTCAGAAACGTTAGCGATTCATTGGTGGCAATCCTGTAAAGCCAGGTATAGATCTTTGACTCTGACCTGAAATCTGACATGGACCGCCATATCTTGATCATTGTATTCTGCAGTACATCATCGGCATCTTCGTGGCTGATGACAATTTTCCGGATATGCCAGTAAAGACGTTCCTGGTACCTGATCAAAAGCTGGTTAAATGCTTCCTCCTCCCTGCCCGGTGTTTTGATGGCTTCAAGAATCTCCCTGTCATCCCATTCCGGCATATTCTGTTGTTATTTTCTGGTTAGACGGGATTTTGCACGGAGGGTTTAAGTGACATGACAGTTCAATCGAAATTGATGGTCTCTGACTTTCCGGACTCTATGTTAAAATCCCTGACCTGACTGAAATTCGTAGATCTCAGGTCAGCTCGCCGGAACACCACCCGGTAAGATCCTGGTTGAAGATAGAATCCCTGGCTTTTGGCATTTTCCTGCAGGTTCATCACCCATACCTGGTTTTCATCCTTAGTCATCTGGTAAAGAGCACCGGCACCGGGTTGCAGGGCAGAAAAGGTCACATAGCCCGGTTGGGGGATCTCAACGGTAGTGGTATAGCTCTGACGGATCTCCACATCTTCCACAAGCATAAGAGGGTAAATGGGGATTTCCAGGTCGTATTTACCCACGATATATTTGCCCGGATTACCCATCTGCTGGACATTGATTGTTTTGGGATCGTTGGCTTTCTTTACCAGGATCTTCTCGTTTTCATAAGCCTGGCCCCGGTTTGTTTTCACCAGCAGGAAACCCTGTGGAGCATCAATACCGATGGTATTGTGACGGCCGGTAATAAGTGTCACACTGTCCACGGAAACAGGCGGGATGGTCTGTGCCATAACATTGTAGGTGCTCAGGTAATCCAGGGAAATTGTATCCGGATTGCCCTTGCTGTTAAGGGTGTGTATCATGTTGTATCGGATCGCACCGGAATATCTGTCATAGAATATCACGTTGGAATTGGTCTCGGTGGGCCTTTGATGACTGTCAAGCAGGTTCACCTGGGCACTTGTGGCATTCAGTACCTGGGTGATCACCACCTTCAGGGCTTCACGGAACTCCTTTTTGCTGGGTGCATCGAAGTATTCTCCGATACAGTTGAAGGTTTGCCTGAAACCCGGATCGTCGCCTATCCCGATGACAAAAGGCCTGAGGATGATCCCTCTCCTCTGCAACCTGGTTGAAACCTCGCACGGATCACCCTCACATGCTTCCACCCCATCGGTAATCAGTACAATGATATTCCGGCAATTACTGCAGGGAGGAAAATCATCCGGGGCAAGTTCAAGGGAATGGGCGATGGGAGTGGTCCCCTTGGGATTGATAAGCCTTAATTTCTGCCTGATCCTTGAAGCATTATTGGGGCCGAAGGGAACCTCCAGCTTGGTGTCGTTGCAATCCTGGGGAGGAACAGGGCTCTGATGTCCGTAGATCCTCAGCGCCATCTCCACATTATCCATTTGCTCCAGGCTGTCAACCATATCCATAAGGATCTCCCTGGCAATATCAATCTTAATGGCTCCTTCCCACTGTCCGGACATGCTGTTGGAAGCATCGAAAATAAAAAGGATCCTGGATCTGGGTGCATACCCGGTGGTAACATTCTGCGCGTGGACCATAGGGGTGATCGTGAAAATTACCAGGGGAAACACTGCGCGGACAAGTACTCCATGGAAAAGCACACCACGGAAGATCCCTTTCAATTTTGCTTTCATACGCCCGGAATTAATTCTTTCAGATGCTAGTTATTAACCGGCATTTCTCAGACATGCCACTGATTTTCAGCTAAAAATACAAAAATCGCACCAACAGGGAGTTGTGAGTTACAAACAGAAAATATCCGGGCTTTATTGTTGAATGATGAATTTAAATGTTTCTGATGTTGCACCGGCAGAGATTTGAACCAGGTAAAGGCCCCCGGACAGATTATCCAGAGAGAGAAGCACGGGGTTTCCAGACGGGTGAATTATACGGTGCAGGTGCTGTTGTCCGTCAACGGAGAAGATCCTGATATGCACCGGACCTGAAAGATCTCCCCCGGTATCAACAAACAGATTGCCGATGTATGGATGCGGATCGATGCTGAACGATGGTCCGGACCGGTCATCAGCCACCCCGGCGAAAGGATCACGCTCAAGTTCCACGTCCAGGAAGGTTGCTTTGTGATCGGTAACCGAAACAGCCGGGAGAGTATCGGTAAGGTAACCATCGGCCGATATCACCAGATCGTATATCCCTTCTTTTAGAAGCCTGTAGAAATCCCCGTGTGCAGCAGTGCTGTGTACCACCGAATAGGTGCTGTCGTGACCCGGGATGGCGACCATGGCACGTAAAGGATCCCCGGTCAGCCTGTCAGTAACAGTTCCCCTTATCCCGTATGTACACTGGGAAACATAGTTGAGCAGCGAACGGTGATTTTTGCCCCAGTACTCCTCCAGGTAATCCGAGCTCAGGCGGAAATCATCGTACAGCTCCAGGGTCACCTCACGTCCCTCCAGGTAATAGTTGGCGTAATCCTGGCGGGTACCGTGGGCCTCATACCATTCCCAACCATTGATGATACCGTCCGTTGAGTAGGCCATGTACTCCGGATCGACAGCCCGGGCTTCGTCTGCATACTCCCGTGATACGAAACGGTACCAGTCATCGTCCGCATTCAGCTCCGGGGTGTAGTCCCAGGGGTAGTTCACCACCTCTGTACCGCTGTGGATGTTAGCCGACATGGTAAAACCATGCTCCCTCATGAAGAGCATCATCTCCCTGGTCTCCCTGGCCCTCCCGGTGGTATCATCCGGTTCTTGTTGATCGGGATCGGGGAAATCCCGGTTGAGGTCGGTCCCGTTTGCATTTTCCCGCACTGATGACTTCAGGGAGGTATTGCCCCCCGCGTAGCTTCCATCAGGATTGGCCAGCGGATTGATCCAGATGGCCAGGTTATCGACCACGTTGGCTATTTCAGGATCCGTTTCATAGGCTGTCATAAGTGTATCGGCGAACCGGAGCAATAAAACAAAGCCTGCCAGCTCATTGCCATGCATGGTGGAAGTATAGAAAAAGCCGGCTTCGGGTTCGTCCTCTCCGGGGTTGTCACTTATCTTAAGTACCAGCAGGAGGCGGCCCTTCTCCGAGGTGCCGAATGTATCCAACCTGCAGATCTCCGGGTACCTTTCCGTATAGGTCCGCATCATCTGAAGGTACTGGTCGTAGGTGGGATATTTTCGGTAAGTGAAAGCCTCGGTCAGGTCCAGGGCCATGTCACTGTCATCGAACAGCACTTCTTTCCT
>CAZIAU010000352.1:0-4235 GCA_964536755.1 uncultured Bacteroides sp.
CCATTGACATATCTTCTGCATATATAGCCTCGGTTCTCTTTTTTCTTATCTTTTCATTGGTGGGTATGGGTTGTCCGCCCCCGCCAAGGCAACCGCCAGGGCATGCCATTACTTCAATAAAATGAACCTCCAGCCGGCCACTTTTTACTCCGTTCATAAGCTCTCTGGCATTAACCAGTCCATGTGCCACTGCGCATTTCAGTTCCACTCCATTCAGAAAACTCCACTCTTCCTTACAATCTTCAATTTTAATGGAGGCTAATCGTACTCCTTCTATTCCCCTCACCGGAGTAATATTCAACCCATCAAATGGCACTTCCCTGCCAGTTACGATTTCATAGACTGTTCTTAAAGCTGCTTCCATGACTCCACCGGTTGCACCAAAAATTACCGCTGCACCGGTAGAGATACCCATGATACTGTCATATTTATCCTCTTTTAATTTGTTAAAATCCACCCCGGCCTGCCTGATCATTCTTGCCAGCTCCCTTGTAGTTAAAACAAAATCAACATCCTTGTAACCGCTGGAACGCATTTCGGGACGGTTCGCCTCATATTTCTTTGCCGTACACGGCATGATGGATACGCTGACAATATTCTTAGGGTCCAGGTTCCGAACCTGGGCATAGTATGTCTTTGCCAGTGCTCCGAACATTTGCTGGGGTGATTTGCAGGTCGAAACATTGGGCAAATATTCAGGAAATGTATGTTCGATAAATTTTATCCAGCCCGGAGAACAGGATGTGGTCATCGGAAGGGCAACATCGGGGTCCTTATCAACCAGGGCCTTCTTCAGCCTGGATAACAGCTCGGTACCTTCCTCCATGATGGTCAGGTCGGCCGTAAAATCAGTATCCAGCACAGAATCGAATCCCAGGCGTTTTAATGCAGCCACCATTTTACCTGTTACACGGCTTCCGGGTTCAAAGCCCAGCTCTTCTCCCAATCCCACCCTTACTGCCGGGGCAGTCTGAACTACCACGTGTTTATCAGGATTCAATATGACATCCCATACTTCGTCCAGGTATGTACGTTCAACAAGTGCCCCCGTGGGACAACGGTTCACACACTGACCGCAGTTCGTGCAAATAACTTCTGCCATGGACAGTTCATAGAACGTGCTGATCTTCTGTTTGTCTCCCTTGAATGCCACCGTCAATGCATTTACACCCTGTAATTGTTCACAGGTACGTACACATCTCTGGCAACGGATACATTTACTGTCATCTTTCTGAATGGAAGAAGAAAACCTGTCGACAGTATAGTCCTTTAAATCTATCAGGTCCAGTAACAGGTGGTCACCAACACAGAATTCGTTGGCAAGGTTTTGCAGTTCACATTTTCCGTTCTTATAGCATTTGGTACAATCAGCATTGTGCTCAGAGAGCAGTAACTCAATGACATGTTTCCTGGCGGACCGGACTTTCAATGAATTTGTGAGGATCTGCATTCCATCACTCACAGGGGTTGCGCATGATGCCAGCAGGGACTTTCCTCCCAACTGCTCAACTACACATACCCTGCAATTCCCCGCAACACATAAATCGTCATGATTACATAAAGTCGGGATCCTGAAGTTCAATTGCTTGGCTGCCTCAAGAATGGTGGTTCCCTCGGGTACCTTCACTAACATCCCGTTGATAGATAGACTTACCATAATATCTGATATTATCTGATTCCCAATTAGTAAATAATCTCTTCCTTAAAATTTTCCACGATTGAACCAAATGCATTCCCGACCGATTGGCCCAATCCGCATTTGGATGCCCTTTTCATTGTTTTAGCCAGCTTTACAAGTTCATCCAGGTATTTCGAATTCTTGTCTCCCCGCTTCACTGCTTCCATACCTTTCAGAAGCTGCTGGCAACCCACACGGCATGGAGTACACTGACCACACGATTCCTCGGTAAAAAAGCCAAGGTAGTTATGCAACACATTATACATGGACCGGGTGGAATTAAATAGCTTCATCGATCCCCCGGTGGGCACCCCCTCAAATCCAATAATTGTTTCCTCAAAACGCTTTCGCGGAACACAAAAACCTGAGGCCCCCCCGACCTGGACCGCCTTGGTATCACCATCTCCGAATTCATCGACAAATTCATTCACAGTCATTCCCAGTTCAAGTTCATAAATCCCGGCTTTTGGTGTATCCCCGGATACCGAAAAAACTTTTGATCCCCTGGAGTCCTTGGTTCCAAGTTCCCTGAAGTGGGAAGCGCCATACTTGATAATCATAACTGTGTACACCAGTGTTTCCACGTTATTGATTGCTGTCGGTTTGCCGAAAAGTCCGGATACCGTAGGATAGGGTGGTTTATTGCGTGGTTCTCCTCTCTTTCCCTCAATAGATTCGAACAGAGCACTCTCCTCACCACATATATAAGCCCCACTCCCCAGGCGGATATGGATCCTGAAATTATGATTATACTCTTCCATCATCTTATGGAATTCGGCCAGATGTGCATTTAGATTCGGAATCAGGAATTTATACTCTCCCCTCAGGTAGAGGTAACCATTTTTCGCACCGACTGCCTTTGATGCAATAGCCATCCCGCAGAACACCTTGCCTGGTACCTGGTCCAGGATTTCACGATCCTTGAAGGTGCCCGGTTCTCCTTCATCAGCATTGCATACTATGTATTTAACCGGACCTTCAGCCTGCGAAGTCAATTTCCATTTCATACCGGTCGGGAATCCTGCTCCTCCTCTTCCTTTCAGATCAGATTCAAGCACCTCCTGAGAAATATCATCGGGCCCCATTGTCTTGATCTTTTCCAGAATTTCCCTGCAATCAATGTTTTCAAAAATCAGGTCCACCCTTTTTATATGCTTATCTTTCATGATGATAATCTTATCTGTTTCTACTTTCTTATATACTCCCTTAATATTTCAGTTACTTTCGCCGGGGTAAGTTCAGTATAGGGGGTATCATTGATCAACATGGCAGGAGCCTTGTGGCACCATCCGATACAGTTGGTTTCCAATAAACTGAATTTCTTGTCCGACGAGGTTTCACCCACTTTTATCTTCAGAGTATCTTCAATGGTGGAAAGGATATCATTTTTCCCTTTCATGGTACATGAAATTGTTTTACATATTCTTATTATGTACTTTCCACGAACTTCTGTATCAAGGAAAGTGTAGAAAGTGGCTGTTCCATATACATCTGCTGCCGATATATCCAGTTCCCTGGCCACATCCACCATATCCTGTTTTGACAGATAACGGTTCTGAACCACCAGGTCCTGCAGAATCGGTAAAAGACTTTCCCTGTTCCTGCCGTGCTTGTTGGCCAGATCCTTAACCAGTTCATTTTCAATGATAGTCTCCATGAGTTTATGATAAATTATATTACATGTTAATTTTCAGTCCTTTAAGCTGTTTTCTGTTATTCGTTTCACAATACAAGGGGGTAAAAGTATAGTTTTATTGTGAAGTGAATAACAACAAATGTCATATTTTATTAACCGAATTAAATACATACTCATTCTAAATAAGAATTAATCCTTATCTTCTGAAAATTAATAAATTATACCCACTTATTAAAAATAATGAAAGTTATCTTCAAGGATACTCTTTACGCTGTTTTTTCCGTTTTATATAAAAATAACTAATGATTTAGTTGTTTAACTAATTATTTAGTTTTAAATTTAAGGTGCTTTTTGTATAGAATAACAGAAAAATGACAACACTGACCAGAGCCGAAGAGCAGGTAATGCAGATCCTGTGGGATGAGAAAAAAGGATTCGTAAAAGACCTGCTTAAGCATTTCCCGGATCCAAAACCAGCCTACAATACGGTATCCACAATTATCCGGATCCTGGAAAAGAAGGGTTTTGCAGATCACCGCAGTTTTGGGAAATCTCATCAGTACTTCCCGGTAGTTACCAGGGAACAATACAGGAATGAACGTTTCTCCAGCCTGATGAAGAACTACTTCAATAATTCCATGAAACAGGTATTGTCTCATTTCGGTACGGAAGGATCGCTTAATATCAGGGAAGCCGACGAGATTATCCAGATGATGGAAGAGATTAAAAATAAAGCCGGAAACAATGAATAATCTGTTTGCATATCTGCTTGATCTTAATATTTCACTGGCGGTCCTTTTTGTGGCTTATAAGATATTCTTCGAAAAGGATAGAAATTTCAGAGTTCGCCGCGTCTACTTGATGGGAGGGATAATTGTAACCTTCATTTTACCTTTGATCCCGGGTCCTTTCAACCTTCCG
>CAZIAU010000353.1:0-4232 GCA_964536755.1 uncultured Bacteroides sp.
TTGAAGCCAGATGAATTCTCAAGTTCTTCATAAGCGTAGTCTGTTATAACAGAGCTGTATTTTTCTGATTCATTAATCATATAATACTCAACGTCATAATCCCTTTCCTCCGAACTTAGAAGGTAAGGTTGATAAGTGTGTAATGGATAGAATAAAAAATCAGCAGTAGAATTAGTTTCGTTATGGTCAAACCGAAAATAATATTTAAGATCACTGGCATCCACTGAACTATTTACAGGAGAAAAGGAACTAAAGTTGTTGTGGATACTTTTAATCCTATTACCAAAATCATCAAAGTATTGGATCACTTCAACCTGCCCGTTACTCAAATCCTTAATATCCGGAAAGGAGGTCAGTAAAGGATAATCAAATATATTTTCTAAAGGGTATTCGTTTGAGAAAGAATATTTAATTTTTCCTTCTCCACTCAAAGATTCTTCAACCCAATCATATCCAACAGGACTTCCTTGACTAGTGAGCCCTATGGCACAAACTGAACTTGAGGTACGTTGCCAATAATTGTTTTCTCCTCCAATGAATTTCTCAAATCTTGGAGCTGACATAAGTTTTCCAGTAGGATAGGTAAAGGTTCTTGTCGATGATGTTGAGCCATCATTCGTGGTAATAGTTGAAATTCTTAATCCGCTGCCAATTGCTATATTAATATTAGGATTACTGGAAGCCAAACCGTCAAAAGTATTAACACTATAAGAGTATTGCGTGTATCCTCCAAAAGGCCATATAATAGATTCTAAAATGGATGCTTTCATATAAGTCTCACTCACTGTCCTATCAGCTTCAATTATTGATTGATCGCATAAATCATCTAAATAACCATTATAGGATGGTATAAGACTTGTATTATACTTCCCATTATAATACCCCCAGTAATCTACAGCATATGAGTTTTTTGGTGGTAGATTAGTGCTATTGTAAGTAAATTTCCAGGGAAGTCTTTTTGTCACATTAATGATCTTTTTAAGCTTAAGTCTTTTCTCTGCAACAGAAGAAAATTTTTGATCGATACTATAGCATTTTTGATCATCGTAGTCGTACGCACTGCTGAAATAATCATACAAAAATTCAAAGCGTTGAACGGATTGACCATCATAAAACACTTCAATACTCTCTAATTTTCTGCCATTGATAATATCAGCCCTCTCGCTAATATTAAATACTACTTCCCCTTTATAGAAGACTATTCTCTTGAGATAATCTATTGAGTACGTTGAAGGGTATGTAGTAGAATTATTTCCAACATTCGAACATCCTATATAAGACTTGGATTCAACTAGAACCGGAATCATTTCTATATCAATACCGGATTGATGGTCATATTCAAAATTTACGGATTCACCTGTTGGCGAGGTTATCCCTGTTAAAAAATATGTATACCAGGAAGACTCATAGGAAGAGGATTGCTTCTTATTAAAAGAGTAAGTAAGACCTGTAGGACCCACAATTGTCCATTGCTTAGAATCGGACTTGTAGGTTATGGAAACATTCTGAGTGTCAAGAACTACAGGAACCGTATCAACAAATACAAAACTTAAAGATAATCCTGGAGCATTGACATAATACACATCTGATTGGGTGTCATGATTGTCCTTACAGGAACCTAACAACTCATCATCAAGAGGAACATCATCAAATATTATTATATAGTCGTAATCATCATCAATTAGATTATCGTACTCATCTTCAAAATCGGCAAAACTACAACCAGAAGACGCAAGGTTATAATATCCATATGTTTCCGTAAAATCATCTAATCCGCGTATAGATCTTGTTAACATTCCTCCTGCATTAAGATTCCATCCCAATCCGACCCAGCTGGCTTCCTGAGCAACCTTAATTCCTGAGGCATAATAGGACATAGAAATAGGTACAACGATATCTCCGGCTTGAACAGAATATAAGGGAATATTAATGTTGGGAAGGCCAGTGTAATAGCTTACAGGGGTTTCGACGAATTTTCCAGCCATATATGCTTCAGGAGATTGTGCATTGGTTGTACAATGGACAATAAGAATTGAAATTCCAATTAATAGGAAGTGATATATTCTCATGATCATTTTATTTAATTCATTGAATACTGCTTTGTAGCCTATTGACCTATACACAATTTATTTCTTCATTGATGTGATTCCATTTTTAAACCTTACTACTATATATTCTCAAAACTCCAAAAGGTAGCCTGCCAAAACCATTATTTTTTTGAAATATTTTTCATTAAGGCTGTATGATCTTGTTATTTAGGGATATACAAATTTTATTTTCCAAATATTAAAGAGTTCTCACCTTGGTTCCAGTAACGATTTTTTAAAATAAGTGCAATCTACTAGGCTACCTTTTTATCCTTAAGGAATATATATAGTAGGAATAGAAAAATTTCAGTTACAATGAAAGTAAAGGCGTTTACCTTACCCGAGCTATTAGTCGTTCTGGTTATCATCGGTATCCTTGTCTTGTTGGCTCTGCCCAGACTGATGCCACTCATTACAAGAACCAAAGCCACAGAGGCCAAACTTCAGTTAAAACACCTTCAAACCCTTGAACAATCCTATTTTTACCTGTATTCCAGGTATTCAGACGACTTTCTGGCTGTAGGATTTGAGCAAGAAGTTTTGGTAACGGATGGAGGCCCTGCTAATTATCTGATCGAAATCACAGAGTCTGGTTTTGATGGATTTAAAGCTACTGCAACTGCTGTAGTTGATTTCGACAAAGATGGTCAGTATAACAAGTGGGAAATTGATCAGGAAAATAATCTGGTTGAAGTAATTCCTGATTAATATGAAGACTATAATTATAGTGCTGATCGGTCTGAATCTTGGATGGATCGTTTTCCAGGATTTTAGTGAAAGAAAGGTGTCCTTGTATGCTTTAATTCTTCTTTTGGCTCTCTGTATCGTTCATTACTGTCTTGCATTCCAAATAAAAGAATTACTGCTCAGAATTCTGGTCAATTCTTTGTTTGCAGGAATAATTTTGGTATCAGGGACACTTTTGGTAAAACTCAGAAGACCTAAGGATTCCGTATCCTCTTTCATTGGAACTGGAGACTTTCTATTCCTTTGTGCAATCAGTCCGATGTTCTCTTTTGACGCTTACCTGGTGTTCCTGAATACCTCTATTATTCTTGTATTACTCAGCTTTGGATTGATTTCTATCATAAGCAAGTCCAGACAAAAGATCTCAATTCCTTTAGCAGGTGCACTCTCAATTTGTCTTTTTATTACTCTACTTATCAATGAACTACTGTCGTCCAATCTTTTAGATGATATAAACTGGATCTACCTTATACTATAATGTCTAGCCAGATATTACATATCGATCCGGATCTTAAACAAGCCATCTCAAACCGACAGGCCTGGCATTATCGAATAATTCCTAAAAATCAGAATAATAATACACTTGAACTGTATGTTGATCAGAAGAAAAACATCAATGGAATAAAAAATGAGCTTGAGATTGTATTAGGCAAAGAAATAGACATAGAAGCTATTGATTCATCAGTCATTGAAAATTCCCTTAAACTTAATTACCCTAAAAATCATTTTGAAACATCAGGAATTTCTATTCCAAAATTGCTGTTAGATAAGGAGAACTTCATAGGTATACTTATTGAAGAGGCCTTAGGTCAGGGAAGTTCAGATATTCATTTTGAATCTCAAGAAAAGATATCGAAAATAAGGTATCGAATAGATGGACATCTGGTCGATAAATATACTATTCCAATAACTGATTATCCGGCAATAGTTAATGCCATCAAAATAAAATCTAATCTTGATATAGCAGAAAAAAGATTACCTCAGGATGGCCGCATTTTTTTTAATAAGAAAGATAAAAAGCTTGATATACGTGTATCCATTGTTCCAACTATCCATGGAGAAAAGATCGTTTTCCGATTACTGAATAAAGACACTTCCAATATTGATCTTGATAAAATTGGTTTACATGATACCCGGCTTGAATCATATAAGAGAGGATTTCTTCGCTCACACGGCCTTGTTCTCATAAGCGGGCCAACCGGTTCCGGAAAGACAACTACCCTTTATGCAACCCTTAAGCAATTGAATTCAAAAGATAAAAACATACTCACTATTGAAGATCCTATTGAATATACGCTCGGCGGTATAAATCAAGTACAATTAAAAGAAGGTATTGGTCTGACATTTCCGGTTGCCTTAAGAACTTTTCTTCGACAGGATCCTGATATTATTATGGTT
>CAZIAU010000354.1:0-3460 GCA_964536755.1 uncultured Bacteroides sp.
CACTATTACTCCCCCGTCCGGTAAGGACATTAATTTCTCATAAACGCCCATTTCTCCCTCGATCCTGATGGTCTCTATACTGATGGAATAAACCTGGTTTGCAGGGATCCGCCCTTTTGATTTCTCTTCGACATATTCAGGCAGATAAGAGGAGGTGAACGGAAATGACTTATCTTTTGCAAACTCAGTCAGTGAAGCAGGAACCAGGTCGTCTCCCATATGAACGTAATGAATATCACCAATGGTATAACGGCCCCCGGCTTCAAAATAGGGTACCATTATGGTGGCATCAGGCTTGTAGTCGATGCCTTCACAAAGGGCATCAATTTCGGCAGGATAATGGCCACGCAGGGTTGAATCGCTGCGGCTTAGGACAAAAAAGTCAACTCCTGCATTACTGGCGGCTGTTTTCAGGTTTTGTCCGATCTCCATGTTTACAGCTTTAGCTTCCGCCTCCGAAAGGCTCCGTGAATTGGTCAGTATAAAAAAGGTATTTGAAACTTTTAGCTCCCTTTCGATACTTTCGGTGGACCATTCTGTCAGCAGCGTTACGTCATGCACGGTCTGGGTCCCGGTTGGGTCATCATCTATTACAACCAGGCGCCGTCCTGACTGGTCATGGATCGATTTAATCTCCTCGATAAGGGATTCCCCCCGGATTGGAGGCAGACTGTTAAATAAGGCCTCCTTATTATAAATTTTTTCTTCTTTCATATGTTTTTGGTTCTTACAGGCGCATCATTGATCTTTCCAATTAAAGGTAACTATATTCTTAAAAAATCTTAATGTAAGTTGTCAGGTTTCGCTTTTGTCACAATTTTGCTTTTTATAAAGCTTTTGTGTTGTTTTCATAAAAAACAATCTTTACGTTTAACAAATCAAAACACACTTGGCAAATATGGAAAATACAACTATCAGGGCCGGGTTTGCCGGCTCGGGATATGCGGCACGGTTTCAGTATGATGCATTAATGGGTGTACGTGGCGTAAAGCTTGAAGTCACGGGTGCCTATTCGAGAAACCGGGATAATCTTACGGAGTTCACCGGATCAAAGGCTATAAAAGCATTTAACAGTTTTGAGGAACTTATTGATTCTGTCGACGTGGTACATCTCTGTACTCCTCCGGTGACCCATGAGGAAATGGCTGTAGAGGCTCTGAAAAGGGATAAGTGGGTAATTATCGAAAAGCCGCTGACGGGATACTTCGGAGACGGAAGTGATGATTTTGACGGGGATAGTTTCCCCAGGGAGAAGGGCAGGGCGGAAGCCCTGGCCAGTATACGGAGAATGATGGATGCCGAAGCAGGCAGCAAGGGTGCAATCATGTATGCGGAAAACTGGGTATATGCACCGGCCATACAGAAAGAGAGAGAGGTTATCGAAAAGACCGGTGCACAGGTCCTCTGGATCCAGGCACAGGAATCACACTCAGGTTCACACTCCATGGATTATGGGAAATGGCGGTTCTCGGGAGGCGGATCCCTCATGGGAAAAGGTTGTCATCCGCTGACTGCGGCCATCTATCTGAAGCATGTCGAGGGACGCGTAACTTCGGGTAAGCCAATCCGTCCTAAGAGCATCTCAGCACGCACCCATGCCATTACCCGGATGCCGGGTTTCAGAAATGAGGGCCACCTGAGGGACAGCTATACAGATGTGGAGGATTATGCCGTGGTTCATATGGTTTTTGAAGATGGCACCATTGCCGATATTGTAGCTTCTGAACTTACCCATGGCGGTGTGAAGAATTATCTGGAAGTAAATGCCAATAATCACAGGACCATCTGTAATATCACACCAAATAATGCCATGCAGACCTATAACCCGGTTGAGGAAAATTTCAAGGATATCTATGTGGTTGAAAAGACCGGTACCAAACAGGGGTGGTCAAACATATCACCCGATGAAGGATGGTTCAACGGTTACCAGCACGAGATGCAGGCATTTTATGAGTCAGTTGCTTTCGGAAAGCCTGTTGAGAGCAACAGCATACTGGCTTCCGATGTGATAGCAACCATCTATGCGGCCTATCTGTCAGCCGAGAAAAATGGGGTTGATACAGTGATTTAAATCAATACCTGTATGCTGCTTTTTTCAGTGCGGATACATTTCGTATAGGACTTGGCGGGTTTAAACTGGCAGCCAGAAACTTATAGATTTTCACCCTTATCTCATTTGCCGTTTTTGTATCCATCCTGTCGAATGAATGGCCCCCGGGAACATCCTGGTAGATCTCGTATTCGAACTTCTTGTTCGCTGCCTTTAGTGCTTTGATCAGGTGTTCCACCTCCAGTACGTTTACATCGGCATCGTTGGTGTTGGTATGAATGAGCAGTGGTACGTCCTTCATTTTGTCAGCGTTCCAGGCGGGTGATCTTCGCCGGTATTCATTCACGTTTTCATATGCAGTTTGTCCGATGTGGTAATCCGCAGAGTATAATTTCCTGTATGCCTCTGTTTTGTAACCCATACGCGCAACAAGGTCACTCACCGGTACCCCTGCGAAGGCTACCTGGTAATCCCCCGGGTGATCGAAGATATTCATTAGCGCGATCAATCCCCCATGGCTCCAGCCCATAATTCCCACACGTCCTGCATCTACAATATCAAAATTTTCGATCATGTAGTCGCGGCTGGCCTTTACGTCCTCAACCTCGAGCCCGCCATAATCTATCTTCTCATAATGATCCTTTCCATAACCTGTACTCCCACGGTATTCGGCAGAGACAATAATATAACCCTGGGCAACCAGTTCACGGATAATATGGGTATAGTAAGTTGAAAAATCTGAATGTACTCCACCATGTGGCAGCACAATCAAAGGATATTTTTTAGCGGGATCGGTATTTTTCGGAATGATGATGTAGGTCCAGAACTTAACCGGGTTACCGGCCCCCTGGGCATCTGGATTCTTCTCCTTCCACTTCGGAGGGCCATATATGTAAACTTTATCCACATAGGCCATGTCTTCAAGTTTCTCATACCACAGAATATCATCGATCTTTTTGGTCAGGGCATCAAAGGTATGACGCATATCGCTGACCTGTCTGGAAAGCGTTTCGATGTTTTCCTGAAGCTCTTCCATGGTTTGAGACCTGAGGTTGGAAGGATACAATAATACAAATATCAATACCATGCAGGTAAGTATGATCTTTTTCATAGAACAGGGATTTTTAATTTAAAGAGCAAGGTACTCTTTAACCGGATAAATTAAAAGACTCAGATTTTTATTTTTTTCAATCCTGTCCATCCCAATCCACTTTCCTCAGAAGGTATTATATCTCCATTCTCAATTTTAACCATTCCATCGAAGGGATCGTCGATAATATCTATATGCCCGTCCAGATCTGCATATTGAATATTTGGCCTGCTGAGTGCAAAATGGAGCCCGGCTGCAATTCCAAGTGCAGACTCATCCATGCATCCGACCATCGCACCGATCCCGGCCGCTCTCGCCAC
>CAZIAU010000354.1:3470-4230 GCA_964536755.1 uncultured Bacteroides sp.
CTTCGAGAATCCCTCCTGTTTTCATCAGCTTGATATTGATCAGATCGATACACTGGTCCCTGGAAAGGCGAAAGGCGTCTCTTAAGGAGAGAAGGCTCTCATCGGCCATCACAGGCAGATCTGATTTGCTGGTGATTGTTTTAAGTATTTCATAATCATTCTTTTTGGTTGGCTGCTCGAACAATTCAATATTGGCCTTCCGGACACCCTTTATGAAATCCAGTGAATCCTGGAGGCTGTAACCCTGATTCGCATCAAATCGAATGACTGTTTTCTTACCCACCAGCTCTCTCAGCCGGTTTATTCTTTCAATATCCTCAAGTACATCCAGTCCTCCCTTAATCTTTAATATCTTGAACCCTTTCTGCAGATATAACCTGGCAAATGCAAGTGTAGGCTTCACGGGCATGATACCGATAGTGATACTGGTTGGTATGGATTTCCGGTACCCCCCCAGTAATTTGAAAAGCGGGACCCCTGCCTTCTGGGCAATAATATCATAAAGAGCCATATCCACCATTGACAGCGCAGACGGATGATCTGGAATCAGTGATCTCAGAGTATCCATAATTCCGCCATATTAGAATACAACTTTAACTTTAAGGTATTGTTCAATGTAGTTGTTGAACCATTCAAGAACACTATCCGCCGATTCGCCCGTAACCTGGAGATCAGGCGCAGCACATCCCCATCCGTCAAAACCATTCCCGGTGGAAATATGAATAAACAGGTTATCACATCTGTCAACCGATTCATATGC
>CAZIAU010000355.1:0-4226 GCA_964536755.1 uncultured Bacteroides sp.
TGAGACGTGTCAAAATGCTTTCTTTGTACTTCAATTGAATTGAATGAATCAGGACAAGGAGTTTAGTTTGTTTGACGAGTTCCCGGGTGTCAGCACCTCCATGTGGGAAGAGAAAATAATACGGGATCTGAAAGGTGCCGATTTCAGAAAAAAACTCTTCCGGTCTACTGATGGAGGTATCGGGATCAAACCCTTCTACAGGGCCGAAGATATTGCTGAACTTGATTACCTGGATCATAGCAGATATCTAAAGCCCCCGGGAAACGCCCCTAACGGATGGAAGATCTGTCAGGATATTTTTCTTTCGGAAGATCTGAAGGAGGCAAATACCCGTATCAGATCGGCTTTAAAGGGTGGGGCCACAGCAATCCGTATCGGTCTGAATGATTCCACAATGATCAATACTGAACTCATTTCCTCAATTCTGGAGGATATTCCCCTTGATAAAACTGAAATATATTTCAGTGGATCATTATCAGCAGATACCCTTTACGACACCATACGGGAGTTAGCAATAAAAAACGGGGTTGATCCTGTTCATCTGACAGGCTCTCCCGGGGCAGATCCCCTTGGAAAAATGGCCTCAACCGGTATTCCTATTGCGAGTTTTGAAAACCTTGGAAGACTCGTCAGAAGGGTTAAGGGAACCTCCCCCGGAATGAATGTTATAGATATCAGCGGATCTCTGTTCCATAATGCGGGGTCCACCCTTGTGGAGGAGCTGGCGATTTCGCTGGCCATGGCCAACGAATATATGGCTTTGCTTACTTCCGGGGGAACAGATGCCCTGCAGGTATCACAATCCATGATTCTTAACCTGTGTGCCGGACCCGATTATTTTATGGAGATCGCCAAACTGAGATCAGCAAGGATCCTCTGGGGTAAGATCATGGAGGCATACGGTATCAAACCGGTTGATGGACGGATCCGTATCCATTCAACATCCTCCGAGTGGAATATGACCCGGTATGATCCCCATATGAATATTTTGAGGGGAACGACAGAAGCCATGTCGGCCATCCTGGGCGGGGCTGACATACTCAGTATACTCCCGTTTGATTATCCCTATAAAAAAGGCAACGGGTTTTCTGACAGGATCGCGCGTAATGTTCAGAATATCCTCAGGGAGGAAGCCTATTTTGACCGTGTAGCTGATCCGGGATCAGGATCCTACTATATCGAGAGCCTTACTGATTCCATTGGAGAGAAGGCCTGGGACCTTTTCCGCGAGATTGAATCCAGAGGTGGTTTCATAAAATCATTCGAATCGGGATGGATCCAGGAAAAGGTAATGGCCTCACGCAAAAAGAAAACCGATCTCGCATCCACAGGAGAAGGAAAGCTGCTGGGTACAAACTCATTCCCCGATTTCAATGAAATGATCCTGGGCAACCTGGATAGAGGAGAGGACTCTGAAACTGATCCCGGACCGGGTCCCGGATCGGATCCCGGACCGTCGGAGGGCCCACTCAAACCGGTTAGTCCCTTTCGTCTGGCCTCCGATTTTGAAAGGTTACGGCTGGATACTGAAAGAAGCGGTAAGAGGCCGGTAGTTTACCTCTTTAAATACGGAGATCATGGCTGGAGGACAGCCAGAGCCCAGTTTTCAGCCAACTTCTTCGCTTGCGCAGGGTATGAGATAATTGACCTGCCGGCTCCGGATACCGTGGAAGCCGCCATTGAAAAAGCAAAGGAGGCAAATGCTGATATTGTTGTTCTGTGCAGTTCGGATGAAACTTATACCCAACTGGCACCGGCCCTAACCGGGGCATTGAATAAAAAGACCATTATCGTTGTGGCAGGATATCCTGAATCTGCTGATAAGCTTCGGAAATCAGGAATCGAACATTTTATCCATATGAAGTCGCATCTGCTTGAGACACTGACAAAGTTCAACAGGCTGGTGCTTTAATCCATTTTACACTTTTATGCAATCTATAGTACGCAATGTTCCGGCCAGATTTTAAAAACACAGACTTCCGACAGGTAAAGACTCCCCCCGGGAAAAGAGAGGTTCTTTCTACCTGGGAAACACCGGAACATATCACCGTTAAATCAGATTATGGCCGCGAAGAACTTGAAAGACTCGAACATCTGAATTTTGCCGCCGGGTTGCCTCCGTTCCTGAGGGGACCCTATTCAGCTATGTATGCCCTGCGTCCCTGGACCATCAGGCAATATGCAGGTTTTTCCACTGCAGAGGAGACCAACGCATTTTACCGGCGTAACCTGGCTGCGGGACAAATGGGGCTTTCTGTGGCATTTGATCTTGCCACTCACAGAGGATATGACTCTGACCATGAAAGGGTCATTGGAGATGTAGGGAAAACAGGTGTGGCCATCGATTCCGTCCAGGACATGAAAATCCTTTTTGACGAGATACCCCTGGATAGAATGTCCGTATCCATGACAATGAACGGTGCTGTTTTACCGGTTATGGCATTTTACATTGTAGCCGGTGTTGAGCAGGGGGTCTCTCTCGATAAACTCAGTGGCACCATCCAGAACGACATTCTGAAAGAGTTCATGGTGCGAAATACTTACATCTACCCACCCTCCATTTCAATGAAGATTATTTCGGATATCTTCAGGTTCACTTCCGGGAAAATGCCGAAGTTCAACAGCATCAGTATATCAGGATACCATATGCAGGAAGCCGGAGCTACAGCTGATTTAGAACTTGCGTATACTCTGGCCGACGGCCTGGAATACCTTCGATCCGGCATTAATGCAGGGATAGATATAGATGCTTTCGCCCCGAGGCTATCCTTTTTCTGGGCCACTGGCATGAATCACTTCATGGAGATTGCCAAAATGAGGGCAGCCAGGATGTTATGGGCGAAGATTGTGCGAAAGTTCAATCCAAAGGACCCCAGGTCCATGGCCCTGCGTGCGCATTCTCAAACCTCGGGGTGGAGCCTTACTGCACAGGACCCCTATAATAATGTGGCCAGGACCTCCATCGAGGCGATGGCAGCTGTACTGGGTCATACCCAGTCACTGCATACCAATGCGCTGGATGAGGCCATTGCTCTTCCAACCGATTTCTCCGCCCGGATTGCCAGGAACACTCAGCTGCACCTTCAGAATGAAACCGGAATAACCCGATCGGTTGATCCATGGGCCGGTTCTCACTATGTGGAATCTCTTACTCACGAAATCGCACATAAAGCGTGGGCACATATACTGGAAATTGAAGAACTTGGAGGTATGTCCCGTGCCATTGAAACGGGCCTGCCAAAAATGCGTATTGAAGAAGCCGCCGCCAGGAAACAGGCAAGAATTGACAATGGTAAAGATGTCATACTCGGAGTTAACCGATTCCAGCTTGAACTTGATGAACCAATCAATATCCTGGAGGTGGATAACTCGGCGGTGAGGGAAGCACAGCTGGAGAGGCTCAGAAGATTAAAAGAGTCCAGGGATAACAGCAGGGTTAAAACGTCACTGAAGGCCATAACTGATTGTGTGAAAAGTGGTAAAGGTAATTTACTTGAACTTTCTATTGATGCAGCTGTGAGCCGTGCCACTCTGGGAGAGATCTCCTCGGCAATAGAGGTTGTTACCGGAAGATACAGGGCAGTCATCCGGGCTGTCTCAGGAGTATATTCATCGGAATCTTCGCAGGATCAGACCTTTAAAGAAGCATGTTCCCTGGCTGCCGAGTTCGCCAGAAAGGAGGGCCGCCAGCCACGGATAATGATAGCAAAAATGGGACAGGATGGCCACGATCGGGGTGCCAAGGTGGTCAGCACCGGTTATGCGGATATGGGATTCGATGTGGATATCGGGCCACTGTTCCAGACACCGGCTGAAACTGCAAAACAGGCTGTTGAGAATGATGTCCACGTACTCGGGATATCGTCACTGGCCGGAGGACACAAAACCCTTATTCCGCTTTTAATCGAAGAACTGAAAAAACTGGGAAGGGAAGATATTATGGTGATTGCCGGTGGTGTTATTCCGGCACAGGATTTTGAATTCCTGTATAGTACGGGCGTAATAGCCATTTTTGGCCCCGGTACAAAAATCGCTGAAGCAGGCAGAGAAATACTTAAAGTATTACTGGAGACTCACAGATAGTATCGCCTGTCTATAAGTGGATCATGGAATAATATCAGCTCCGATCCCTTTTCAATTCCTTCAAGAAATTCCTGCTTTTCCCTGAGCGCAAGTTCCGGGTCCCGGTCATATCCACTGCTGACATCGCTTTCAAGGAACAGCTC
>CAZIAU010000356.1:0-4226 GCA_964536755.1 uncultured Bacteroides sp.
CTGAAATTTCCGGTTACATTTTCAAATCGCTCATAACGGCCCATGGAGGTTTGAGATTTATGATGCCGGGTACGCATGAGCAAATTGGTGATTACAGGTATTGCCATTATTTCTGAGACACCCCTGGCAATGATTTCGCTCTGGTTGTATCCTCTTGCTCTGAATCTTCTCCTGTGCAGGGGCACCGGGACCAACAGATCACAGCATGAAAAAAGAGTATACTTCAGTTCATGACCAAGCAATTTTCCCAGGTACGTTCCGGCCCGGCGGTTGCCCCGGTATTTCAGTTCATGGAGTAATTTCTGATATGCAGAACCCTTTTCGAAGCGAAATAATGATGTTCCCGCTTCAACCGGAACCCTTCCCCAGAAGATCTGGCTTACCGGATTTTCCCTTCTGTCGCAAAATCCGGTTTTCGGCATCCCGTATTCGCATGCAAGGCACAAAACCTCACACGGGGATGAGAGCCTCTTTCCACAAATAAGGCACGTGACCGGAAATATAAACATGAACAGATCAGTCACCCATTGCATCTTTTTATTTGTTAATGATGCGATTGTTACATGATCGTTCAGGGTCACCCCTCTTTTTGCAACATTTTTGTGGAAAGTAATCCGCATGCAGCCCATATGTCCTGCCCACGGCTTGCTCTTATGGTAGTTGTAATCCCCTTAGCATTTAGTTGATCCTTAAATTTATTAATTGATTCTTCATCCGGTGATTCAAGTGGGGTTCCGGGAATTGGATGAAAACGGATGAGATTAATGCGGCATCGAATGCCGTGTAGGATCCGGGATAGTTCATTCACATGGAGAGGAGTGTCATTGAATTCTTTAAACAGGATATATTCAAAGGAAACACGCCTCTGCCGGCCAAAATCCCAGGTCCGGATCTCACTCAGGATCTCCATAAGGGGATATACCTGCTGAACGGGCATTAACTTTTTCCTCTCCTCATCAAATGGTGAATGCAGACTTACTGCCAGGTGTGCTTCGCTCTTATCAAGGAATTCGAGCATAGCCGGTGTAATCCCGATAGTCGATACAGTAATACGCCGGGGACTGAGTCCGAAACCCCATTCTGCCGTAAGTATTTCCAGGCTTTTAAGTACTTCGGGAAGATTGTCAAAGGGTTCCCCCATTCCCATATAAACAATATTAGTGAGGTTTCTCCATTCCGGAATACTGCGGAACTGGTTCAGAATTTCTCCGGTACTCAGGTTCCCCTGGAAACCCTGTTTCCCGGTCATGCAAAAAAGACATCCCATTTTACAGCCTACCTGGGAAGATAAACAAAGTGTACTTCTTTTTCCGTCGGGAATAAATGCTGTTTCTATATATTTTCCTTGATGAACGGGAAACAGATACTTTTTTGTGCCGTCAACAGATATCTGAACATCAACCGGCTGATGAACCCCAAGCTTGAAGGATGTTGAAAGAAGCAGACGGGCCTGCTTTGACAGATTGGTCATTTCATCAATGGTCCCAATGTCACTTTTATACAACCACCGGGCCAGCTGTTTTCCTGTATAGGATGGAAGTCCCAGCCGGGTTGCTACTTCGTCAAGTTCAAAAAGTGTTTTTCCAAACAGATTTTCCTTCATGGTTGTTTTCGCTACCACACAGTGCGCATTTTACCTCCGTCTATAATGAAAGTTTCGCCCGTTACGTAAGAAGCAGCTTCGGAAAGAAGAAATACTGCTGCTTTCCCGAATTCATCAGGATCGCCATACCTTCCAAGCGGGATCTTATCGAAATTGATCTTTCTCACATGTTCAAGTCCAATCCTCCATTCACCCGAGTTACGGAGATCCAGCTCTTTTAATCGATCCGTTTCAAAAAGGCCGGGAACAAGGTTATTTATACGAATGCTATCTCGTGCAACCTGGAAAGAGAGGCTTTTTATCAGACTGGTTACCCCAGATCTGAATACATTTGAAAGCAGCAGGTTATCAATAGGTTCTTTAATAGAACTTGAAGTAATGGTTAAAATTGAACCAGACTGTTTTTTACGCATTTCCGGTAATACATGGCGGATCATTCTGACGGCACTCATCAGCGTGTTTTCATATCCTGTGAACCATCGGGTGTCGTCAATATCATCAAAGGTTCCCGGAGGCGGGCCACCCCCATTGACTACCAGAGAGTCGATGGTACCGAATTCATTAATTGTATTCCTGAACCATCCTTCAATGGAATCAGGATCGGATACATCCATTACAGAGGAATACACTCTGGCGCCGGGTACCTCCACTAATATTCGGTCACGTGCCAGGCTGATGTTCTTATGATTCCTGCTGCCAATAGAGAGGATGGCACCTTCATTCGCGGCCTGCCTGGCAATACTAAATCCCAGGCCCTTACTGGATGCGGCTACCATGATTACTTTATTTTTCAATCCCAGGTCCATACTATTTGATTAAAGTCTTGTATTATCGGCCATAGGAATAACCGCCAAAAGATGAAATTGTTGACGGAACAATCAGGAATTAAAATGCAAAGGCTTAATCCAGTAATGAATAATTCAATATAATTTCTTTACTTGGTTCCGCTAACTAAAAATTATTCTCATGAAACGACTCTATTTTTTGCTTATTGGAACTCTGATGTCTACCAATTTGATTTTTGGCGGCGGACTTGTAACCAACACCAACCAGAGTGCGGCCTGGGCAAGGACGTTAACCCGCCAGGCAGCGTATGGTATTGATGCTGTTTATTTTAATCCTGCAGGTTTGGGTTTGCTGGATAACGGACTGCATGTTTCTTTATCAAACCAGTCAATTTTTCAAACCCGGCAGGTCACCAACAGTTATCCTTTAATTACCGGTGCTCCCAAAACGTATGAAGGAACAGCTAAGGCCCCGGTTTTCCCGAGTGCCTATGCGGTCATGAAATTGGGGAAACTGGCTATTTCAGCAGGCTTCAATATAATAGGCGGGGGAGGAAGCGCTGAATTTGCAGAAGGTCTTCCCGTGTTTGAGAGGCAGGTGTCTTCCGTTCCGGCCCTGCTTTCAGGAGTTGACAATGCCGTCGAGGCCCTGACGACTAATAATCCGGGATTCAGCAATATTACGGGTTATTCAATGGATGCCTATTTTAATGGTTCTTCGGTATATTATGGCATTCAGGCAGGTCTTACGTATTCTATTAATAAGATGATCTCTGTTGCGGTGGGCGCAAGGTATGTGTCGGTAAAAAACAGTTACCAGGGAAACCTGAGTAATATCACCCTGGATGCACCCGTAATATACGGGGGTACGCAATCTGCAACGCAGTACCTGACTCTGGTTGGCGACCAGATAAATCCTTTCGATGCCAATACAGGGGCTTTATTATATGGAACTGCTGCTTCACTTAACGATCCGGAACTGGATGCGACTCAAACCGGATCGGGAATTACGCCGATAATTGGATTGAATTTACACCTGACCGACATGATAAATGTCGGTTTGAAATATGAACACCATACCACCATAGAATTGACCAATGACAATACTGTGGATGATGTGAATATGTATCCTAAAGGAGCTAAATCCAGGGCCGATCTGCCGGGCATGGTTTCCGGCGGTGTTCAGGTAAAGCCGGTAAAAAAGCTGACAGGAAGCCTGGGATTCAATTATTATATGGATAGACCGGCTTATTACGGAAAGTATGAAACAGATGCTGACGGTAATCCCGTTCTGGATGAAGACGGCATCTCATACGTACAGATCAATAATGAGACGACGATTGACAATAATGCATTTGATGTTTCAGTGAGCCTTGAATATATGCTGAAGGATAATATTGGCGTAAGCGGTGGTTATTCGATGGGTAATAACGGGGTGAATGATAACTACCAGTCTGATCTTAATCATGCCTTAAAGACCAGTACCGTTGCCGGGGGAGTTTATATTGGAATAGGTAATAAAATAGGATTAAATGCCGGAGTTGTGTACGTGATATATCAGGAGGGATCTGTGACAAAGGCCGACGGAATGACCGGGATCAATTATACTGAAACCTATATGAAGAATACAATGATTTTTGCTGTAGGTATTGATATCAACCTTTAATGTAATTATATACGGCTAAAGGGGGCTATATTAAAAGGTGCGGCTTCTTATTATTATCTGAGGGATGCATTTCGTAACGTGCTTAATTACTGCGTAATAAATGCCAGGTTACTTCAATTGCATCCCTCAGAATCAAAAATCAGAGGGCTTTTACAGCCTTTTTTTAATCCCC
>CAZIAU010000357.1:0-4217 GCA_964536755.1 uncultured Bacteroides sp.
GCATGATCCAGGCCCTGGACAGGGAGTTTGTTTTTCAGATGATGATCTTTCTCAACAGGATAGAAACATTAATTGGTGAAAGACCGGAAATCACGTTGACCATCCTGGTGAGGATGTTCCGTAAATTACTGACAGGACTTAAAATACCTTTTGAAGGTGAGCCCCTGTCCGGTATGCAGGTAATGGGAATACTGGAAACCAGGTTACTCGACTTCAGGCATGTGATCCTTCTTTCCATGAATGAAGATGTGATGCCAGGGACACACACAGGACAGTCATATATTCCATATGCTCTGCGCATTGGATTCGGGATGCCGGCAAGGGAAGATAAGGATGCCATCTATTCCTACTACTTTTACCGCCTGATCCAGCGGGCAGAAAAAATAGACCTTATTTATAACAGCAGGTCAGAAGGGGTTCGGACCGGTGAAATGAGCCGCTATCTATATCAATTTATTTACCGGTACCGTACACCTGTAATCAGGCCGGGGATTGAGGTTGTGGCCCGGGAATCAATCCCTGTTTCCATTGAGCATACTCCGGTTGTAGATGAAAAACTGGACGATTATATAACGGGGCGGGGAGAAGAAAAGTATCTCTCTCCCTCTGCGATCAATACATATATAGATTGCCCCCTTAAATTCTATCTGCGATATATCGCAGGGATTGGTGAGCCTGAAGAGGTTGCTGAAGAAATTGATGCAGCCGGATTCGGGACCGTGGTTCATGAAGCCATCAGAAACCTTTACAGCGAAATAGCAGATCGTAATCAGGATCTGATTTCGAAGATGGATCTTGAGTTACTGTCATCATCTGAGCTGCCGGGCCGTGTACTGAAGGATGCATTCATGAAACATCATTTCCGCGGCAGGAGGAAAGGTTCGCTGGAAGGTAGGAACATAGTCATATTCAGGGTGATGAGTAAATACCTTGATAAAATAATAGAGATTGATAAAAACATAGCCCCGTTCAGTCTTGTTTCTGTTGAAGATACATACCGGCGAAACCTGGAGGTCAGATCAGGAAGCCGGGTGCTGAATATTCAACTGGGTGGGAAGATCGACCGGGTGGACATGGTAGAAGGGAAACTGAGGGTGATAGATTATAAAACCGGTAATGCAAGGAAAGATTTTTCTGACATCGATGCACTTTTTGACGGATCCGCAGGTTCCAGAAACGGAGCTGCATTTCAAGCCCTTATGTATTCATGGTTTGTCTCCCAAAAACACCCGGACCGGCAGATTGTACCGGGACTCTACATAATGAAAGAATTATACGGGGATGATTTTGATCCTGCACTGACCATAGGGAAATACAGTAACCGTATGAGGTTGGAATCATTTAAGGATGTGGAGGAAAAGTACATAACAAAGCTGAGAGAAACCCTGGCCAGGATCTACGATCCCGGTTTTTCATTTGTTCAGACCGATAATGAATTAAAATGCCGGAACTGCGATTTTACCGGTATTTGTAACCGGACTTCCATTGAATAGGATCCAGATTTTTGTATGTTTATGTACCTAAACAGTGATAATATGATACCCGGTCATACGTCATATGATGCAGAAATTAAGAAACTGAAATTCGTAACGGATGAAGGGATCAGATTTCCCGGTACCGCGCTGGTGCGGTTTTCTGTTGAAGGCAGAGATAAACCCGTGGTGGAACTGATGGGATACATGGAGGAGAAGGAGATTTATAACGTCATTGACCAGGGAGATGTCATAAACCTGGACCATTGTTATATAGACAAGTTCAGCCTGCGGGATTACAGGCTCACCAGAAATCTTGACACAAGGGAGTATATTGTACTTAAGAATTTCACGGCAAAGGGAGCGCTTTTCGGGGGACAGGCTTCCCTCGATTTTTCACATGCCATTTTTGAAGGTGATGAGTTCAGCCTTGAAAATGCTTATATCAGCCGTGGCGACATCATATTTGATTCGGCCAGGTTTAAAACGAAGATTGTAAGTTTTCACAATACTGGATTTCCCGCCGGGTACTTCAATTTTAAAAATGTTGTAATTGAATCGGCAGAGGCGGATTTTAAGAATTGTCAGTTTGGAGAAGGGGAGAAGGATTTTCAGTATGCATCTTTTGGAACGGGGAGCCTCTCATTTATCAATGTGGAATTCTCTAAAGGAAATGTAAATTTCATCAATACAGATTTCGGAACGGGAAATGCATCATTTAAGGTGGCCAGGTTTGGGCCCGGAAGGGTGGATTTTCATTTTGCGACTTTCAAAAATGGGAATATTAGTTTTGAAAGAACCGAATTTGGAGATGGAAGGGTGGACTTCAGGACTGTAGAGTTCGGCACGGGGAGGGTGAACTTTAATCGATCGGTTTTCGGAGACGGCGAGGTCAGTTTTGATGAATGTGAAATGGATACGGGTAAGGTAAGCTTCAAGCGTGTTATCTTCGGTAAAGGGAATATAAGTTTTGAGGATGTGATGTTTGAACATATCGATGTAAGCTTTGAAAGGGCGAGATTCGGGGAAGGGGAGATAAGCTTCTATAATTCATGGTTCAAGACGCTTTCTCTAAACTTTTGCCATCTGAACGGCCTGGTTGATCTGAGAGTCAAAAAATGTGATTTTATCGACCTGTCCGGTACAGTGGTAAGGGATATTGTGGATATTAATCCTTATGAGTTTGCAGCCAGCATTGATTCCATCTCTCTGGCCGGAATGAGGCTGATAGGAAGAATCTATCTGGACTGGAAACAAAATCATGTGAAACAGATGATATATGCACAGAAGAACAGCAGTCACCGTATTAAGGCCGAACAGTTCAGAATTATAAAAGAGAATTTTAAAAACCTTGGCTTATATAATGATGAGGACCGGGCGTATGTGGAGTTTAAAAGATCTGAATCCAAAGCAGAGCTGGCCGAATCAATCTCGAAAAACCGCCTGAGCGCCATATATCACTATCCGCTTTATGGTTTCAAGTTGGTGCTTTTTGACAGCGCAGGATTATATGCAACGAGTCCCGGAAGGGTACTGATCACCATGCTGACCTGTTTTGTATTGTTCAGTTTTGGTTATTATCTGCTGATGATTTTAACACCGGCTGATATTGTTGCCTCTGTGGGTGATCAGCTCTCCATGATGGCAAAGGCTTTTTACCACAGTGCAATTACTTTTTTGACAATCGGATATGGTGACCACTATCCTTTTGGATCCATCCGGTGGGTTTCTTCCATAGAAGGATTCCTGGGACTGTTCTTTATGTCCTATTTTACTGTTGCGTTTGTAAGAAAGGTACTGCGTTAGTCGGGCGGAAATCTGTAAGAAAGTGTTAAATTATATCTGGCCAGCTGATTGGAGGATACATTGATGTTGAAATTCTTCAGTACAGAAGACATGCCTCCTGAATATACGGTTACATAGTCGTCTGACAAATGTCCGATTAAAGCACCTGTTCCGGCAAAAATCCCTACCCAGATCAAGCTGCCCAGTGCATATGTACCCCAGCCATAACCATAATCATCAAGAACCGTTTGACCTGATACCACTCCTGAGATCACACATATAGCCGCGCAGCCTCCACCACATCCAATGGCCCATTTCATGGCTTTTCCCTGTTTAGCCTGTATCAGATTCACGTCATAAAGAGAATAGGTTTGCTGAGTGGTCCCGGTAGTAAAGGAAACAGCTTCGTCGGATATGAATCCCTGTTTTCCTTCAAGAATAACTCCGTCCCTGAGAGTAACTTTTACTTTGTTGTATTGTTGTGCATGCAAGGTAACCATGCAAAATAGAACAATTAACAGACAAAAAAACTTTCTATTCATGTTTGAGGTTTTAGGGGTTATATTCAATTCTAATAATTTTAATAAATATAAAAATATTTTCAGTCATTCAGCAGTATTTTCTCAGCCTTTCTGGTAAAAGACTGGTTCTTTAAGGTATTGTATTTTACCGCACTTTTATAGGAACCATAAATGTTGGCTGAATAGAGGCTCAGGGTAGCAGTGCCAAGGAGCACACTATTGATGTTGATCCCGTTTTTATTGTACGATTTACAGGTAAGCCAGGAAGAAACTGATACGAAAAGAAATGAGTAAATAGCATCTTTCCATTTTCCGGTATAGATCTTCCCCGCTCCAGGCACAAGTATTGAAAGCGATGTCGCCAGGGCAGGGTTTTTATATCTTGCGTTCAGGCCCTCCACTGTCAGTGCCTGCAGTTTATTGAAATTCTCGCTTTTTG
>CAZIAU010000358.1:0-4214 GCA_964536755.1 uncultured Bacteroides sp.
ATGAAAAGTACTGTTCTGTTCAGGATCCAGGACCTCAAGTAGTGCCGAGGCCGGATTCCCCTGGGCATCCCTGCCCACTTTATCAATTTCGTCGAGGACGAATACCGGATTTGATGATTTAGCTTTTTTTAAATTCTGAATGATGCGTCCCGGCATTGCCCCTATATAGGTTTTCCGGTGTCCCCTTATTTCCGCCTCATCATGCAAACCACCCAGTGACATTCTGACATATTTCCGGTTCAGTGCCTCTGCTATGGACTTCCCCAGTGAGGTTTTACCCACTCCCGGAGGTCCCACAAGGCATAGAATGGGTGATTTCAAATCTCCTTTCAACTTCAGAACCGCCAGGTGTTCCAGGATCCGGTCTTTCACTTTTTCCAGCCCGAAGTGATCTTTTTCAAGTATCCGACTGGCCCTCTTCATGTTGAAGTTATCCCTGGTGAACTCATTCCATGGTAATTCTAAAAGAGTCTGGATATAGTTGACCTGAACAGAATATTCACCTGTTGCAGGATTTAACCTGAGCAGCTTATCCAGTTCTTTTTCAAATGAAGCAGCAACTTCCTTGTTCCACTTCTTCTTCCCTGCTTTTTTCCTGAAATCCTGAACCTCCTGGTCCTGAGGTGAACCACCCAGTTCATCCTGGATGGTTTTCATCTGCTGATGGAGCAGAAATTCCCTTTGTTGCTGATCCAGGTCGCTTTTTACCTTGGTCTGAATGTCATTTTTCAACTCAAGCATCTGTGATTCCTTGGAGAGATGTTCCATCAGTACGAAGCCTCGCTTGGAAATACTGTTATTCTCAAGCATGTTCTGCTTTTCTTTCAACGATAGCTCACTGTTGGATGCCAGGAAATTTATAAGGAATGACGGGCTTTCAATGTTCTTTATTGCGAAGGTAGCTTCGGTGGGAATATTAGATGAAAGTTTGATGATTTTAATTGCCAGTTCTTTCAGTGCCGCTGCAACAGCCTTCGATTCTGCAGGGGGCTCATCAGCTGCATCTTCCAGAGGCGTGATTTTTGCCACATGGTATGGCTTATCTGTAAGCATGTCATCCATGAAGAATCGTTTCCTGCCCTGCACGATTACCGAAGTAGTTCCATCGGGCATTTCCAGGATCTTGAGGATCTGGGCGACAGTACCTACCTTGTAGAGATCATCGTATTCGGGTTCATCTATGGTGCTGTCTCTCTGAGCCACGGCTCCCAGGATTTTGTTTTTCTTATATACATCCTGTACCAGCCGAAGTGATTTATCCCTTCCGACAGTTATTGGAATCACAACCCCGGGAAAAAGTACTGTATTCCGCAGTGGCAGAATGGGCAATACATCGGGTATGTTCATTTTCTTCAGGTCCTCCTCCTCCTCTTCAGAAAGCAGAGGTATATATTCGGTTTCTTCGTCTATTGGTATCAGCAGCTGGTCAATACCGTTCAAAATTCCATACATCTTCAGTCTCCTCTTTATTATTAATTCCGTCAATATGACAGTCGTCCGGGGTTAAGACAGGTCACACTCTAATTTCAATAAGTGTGCCAAGAATAATACGTACAGCTATCCTGGTTTGTTCTGATGAAACTGTGAATTAATTAACAATATTTTGTACTATTGTATGAAGAATCAATTAGTTTCATAGAATGTTACCCGAACGAACTGTAGAAAGACTCAGCGAATACAGAAGATCCCTTTTGCAGTGCCTGGAGGAAGGCAGGACGCATATTTATTCCCACGAACTTGCTGAACTTCACCATAATACAGCGGTTCAGGTAAGGAGAGACATTATGTTCATCGGGTATTCCAGTATGCAACGTAAAGGGTATGATATAAAGGAGCTTATCACAGTTATAGGGGGTATCCTCGATTCGGAAGACGGAATGAATGTGGCGGTCATTGGATTTGGTAACCTGGGACGTGCAGTGACCACTTATTTTGTGGGAAAACGTTCAAAACTAAAAATAAAAGCCACTTTTGACGTGGATCCCCAAAAAATCGATAAGGTTATTTCAGGGGTTGCCTGCTACCCTTTAAGCAGGTTAAGGGAGGTAGTCGAATTTAATCATATCTCTGTGGCAATAATGACTGTTCCTGCCGATTCGGCTAAAGAGGTTTCACTTCAACTTGTGGAATCCGGTATTAAAGGAATACTGAATTTTACAACAGTAGCCCTGAACATGGCGCCTGAAGTTTTCCTTGAGGAGTATGACATGATCACCTCACTGGAGAAAGTGGCTTATTTTGTGAAGTCAACAACCAGGTAATTTCTGATTCGGTGAATTTCATTTGAGATCTTTGATAAAATTCGAGAGAATTAACTTTATTTTATGGAAAGCAGAATAGGGGCCGTTATAATTCTGGTAAGCCCTGAAGGTGATACTGATAGGATCAACAGGGTTATTTCCGAGCATTCAGGGATGATCCTCGGTCGCCAGGGCATTCCGTTGAGGGACCGGTCGGTCAAAATTATTTCGCTGGTACTTGAAGGAGATACTGACACGATCGGATCAATTACTGGTAAGCTGGGGAGATTACCGGGAGTAAAAGTGAAATCGGTGGTGGCAGGTTAAATAATGTTAAAATTATACCCTGAAATGTTAAAAAGCGAATTTTAAGGAACCAATTCTGGACTTTGGGGTTATATTGGTGGAAAGTAATTGTTGGGGTGCAAGGCAAGTTGCGAATCTTTTGAGGGTTTTAGGGAGAGTAGCAGCTTGCCTTATTTTTTTACCTGCCAGTGTCTGTATGTTCTAGGACACTTTATATCCATCCGGAACCATTAGCAGCTTTCTTATATTTGGATCATTAAGGTATGATCACATGGTTAACCGTGAACTTATTGATCCACAGAGTATTGTGGTTGTTGGCGCTTCAAATAATATGGCTAAGCCAGGAGGGAAGCTATTTTTCAATATCCGTACCGGAACCTATAAAGGCCAGCTTTATGCCCTGAATCCCAGGGAAGAAAATGTACAGGGATTTAAGGTTTACAAGGAAGCAGCAGGTTTACCCCCCACCGATCTGGCCATCCTGGCCATACCCGCAAAGCTATGTCCTGAAATTGTGAAAGTGCTGGCCGAAACAAAGAGCACCAGGGCCTTTATTATTGTTTCGGCAGGATTCAGTGAAGAGGATGAAACGGGGGCTGCTATTGAAAAAGAGATGGTTGAGGCATGTAATGCTAATGATGCAGTCCTGATCGGTCCCAATTGTATCGGAGTAATGACTCCCACATACCAGGGAGTGTTCACTCTTCCAATTCCCAGGCTTGATCCGCAAGGGTGCGACTTTATTTCGGGAAGCGGGGCAACAGCAGTTTTTATCATGGAATCGGGATTACAGAAAGGGCTAAAATTCAACCACGTTTTTTCGGTTGGAAATTCAGCCCAGGTGGGTGTGGAAGATATTCTTCAATATTTTGATAAAACTTACAGGGAGGGGAGTTCGTCAAAGGTTAAGATCCTCTATTTTGAGACTATCAAGAATCCGGATAAACTGCTAAGGCATGCCACTTCACTTATAAGAAAAGGGTGCAGGATCGCTGCAATTAAGGCAGGGAAATCTGATGCGGGCAGCCGGGCAGCCAGCTCTCATACAGGAGCAATAGCCAGTTCTGATCTTGCGGTTGATGCACTGTTTCGAAAAGCAGGAATTGTTCGCTGTTATGGACGTGAGGATCTGACAGCTGTGGCCTCTGTCATGCTCTATCCTGAACTTAAAGGCAGGAATCTGGCAATTATTACTCATGCCGGGGGACCGGCTGTAATGCTTACTGACATTCTTGCACAGGGGAATATGGATGTCCCGCTGCTTCAGGGAAAAGAGGCAGAAGAGTTGCTTACACACCTTTTTCCCGGATCATCCGCTTCCAATCCAATCGATATGCTGGCCACGGGCAATGCTGAACAACTTGCTGTTTCCATTGATTTCTGTGAGAATTCATTCACTGATATCGATGGTATAATTGTAATCTTCGGAACTCCCGGCCTTGTTCCTGTTTTTGACGTATACAGAGTGCTGGATCAGAAGATAAAAAGTTGTACCAAACCTATCTTCCCGGTGTTACCTTCCGTGACCACAGCTCATGAGGAGATAAGGGACTTCCTGTCGAGGGGCCATATTAACTTCCCGGACGAGGTGATCCTGGGAAAGGCACTTACCAGGGTTTATAATACAGCCAAGCCTGCCGGTAGCAAGCCCTACCTGGAAGGAATCCG
>CAZIAU010000359.1:0-4209 GCA_964536755.1 uncultured Bacteroides sp.
TACTGAAATATACCCAGTTACAGACATCCTTCAATGTAAATAATATTGCCCTCGTAAAAGGAAGGCCCAGGACCCTCAACCTTAAGCAGATCATCTCTTATTTCGTTGCCCACAGGCATGAAGTGGTTGTCAGAAGAACAAAATATGAACTTGACCAGGCGGAGAAGAGGGCACATATTCTGGAAGGGCTCCTTAAGGCTCTTGACCAGATCGACGAGGTGATTGCATTGATCCGGGCGTCAAGAACACCTGAGGATGCGAAAGACGGACTTGTGGAACAGTTCGGTTTTTCAGATATCCAGGCCAAGGCTATCCTTGAAATGAGACTTCAGCGCCTTGTAGGCCTTGAACGCGAAAAACTCCAGGCAGAGTATGAGGAGCTGAAGAAGATGATCGAGTATTATAAGCAGATACTCTCCGATGAAGGCCTGAGGATGCAGATCATCAAGGAAGAGTTGTTGGAGATCAAGGAAAAGTACGGGGATCAGCGAAGGACTGAGATGGTGCCGGATGAGGGAGAATTTGATCCGGAAGATTTCTATGCCGATGAGGATATGGTAATTACCATATCACAGTTGGGATATATTAAACGCACCCCACTACATGAATTCCGTACCCAGAACAGGGGAGGTGTGGGAGCCAAGGGCAGCACCACCAGGGATGAGGATTTTATGGTCAACATGTTCGTTGCCTCCATGCATAATACTATCCTTTTTTTCACGGAAATGGGAAGGTGTTTCTGGCTCAAGGTTTATCAGATCCCGGAAGGGGCCCGCGCCAGTAAAGGAAGGGCCATACAGAACCTTATAAATATTGAAAAGGAAGATACGATAAAAACCTTCGTCAATGTGAAGGATCTGAAGGATCAGGATTACATCAACAACAACTTTATCGTCCTTGCCACCAAAAAGGGAGTTATTAAAAAAACCAGGCTGGAGGCATATTCCAGGCCACGTCAGAACGGGATCAATGCTATAATAGTCAGGGAAGGGGATACTCTTCTTGATGCCAGGCTCACTGACGGAAACACTGAATTGATGTTGGCCGTCAGGTCCGGCAAGGCGATCCGTTTCCATGAAGAAACAGTAAGGCCCGTCGGCAGGACTGCTTCTGGTGTGAGGGGTATTACCCTTGGTAATGCCAGGGATGAGGTTGTCGGGATCGTAACGGCGAAAAAAGGGGAGAAAGATATCCTTGTGGTTTCAGAGAACGGATTCGGGAAAAGATCTGTGCTGGAAGACTACAGGTTCACCAACAGGGGAGGAAAGGGAGTAAAAACCATAAATATCACGGATAAAACGGGTGAGCTGATTGCTATAAAAGCAGTGACCGACGATGATGATCTGATGATCATAACAGAGAACGGGATTGCCATCAGGCTTGCAGTCAGAGGGGTTAGGGTAATGGGGCGTAACACCCAGGGGGTCAGGCTTATAAACCTCAGGGAAGGAGACCAGATTGCTGCTGCGACACAGGTGCCTGCAAATGATGAGAATGAAGAACAGGGTGAATCAGCTGACGATGATGTTGAAGATTAGTAATTTGTTCTGGCATCTTATTTGAAGGTTATTGGTAAAGTTTATATTTTTGCAACCTATAAAATCACATTCGATATGAAAAAATTAGTAACACTATTCATTATTGTTTCAATATTTGCAGGCCTTTATGCGCAGGAGTCAGCCCCCGTGGTTCTGCTGCAGTACAATACTGTTAAGAAAAAGGTTGCATCCAATGATGAGGATATTCAGAATCCAAAAAAGAAAATCAAGCCAAAAACATGGTTTAAGAGGGGAGAGTTGTACCAGGATGTATTCATGCTGGGACTGGAACAGTTGTATGAAGGCATGGATGCAACAACGCTCAAACTATTCTACAAGGAACCCAATAGTATTGAGACGGAAGAAAAAGATGGTCAATTGATAGAAAAGTATAAATATGACAATATAATCTATACCCTGGTAGATGGTTCATTTCAACAATGGGAGAGGATTGATCCAATTGCGACAGACCCCCTGAGGGTGGCCATGGATGCATATATCAAAGCCCTTGAGCTTGATGAAAAGGGGAAACTTGAGGGAAAAGTAAAGGAAAATCTCACTGAGTTAAAGAATCAATTAAAAAGAGAAGGTGTAAATTACTATTATAGAGACAGTTACGATAAAGCATTAAACTCTTTTGAAAATGTGCTTGAGATCAATAATCTGGATCTGTTTGCCGGTGAGATGGATACAGTGATGATTCAGTATTCCGGTATTATTTCACGCGAAATAGCTCAAAAGACGGATAATAAAGAACTTTACCTTAAGGCGATCGATTATTATAAGCAACTTGCTGATGCTGACTTCGGAGGACCCAATACATATTTGCAGATCAAATTGGACTATATGGCAGTTGGAGATACCTTGAAAGCACTGGATATTCTTAAGGAAGCTTATGAAAAATATCCCGATACCGTAAATGTTATAGCTAATATAGCGGATCTCTATATACAGCTAAAACAATATGACGAGGGAATTGAATTCATGAAAGGTGTAATTGAGAATAATCCAAATATCCCGGAAGCTTATTACTGGAACGGCCGGTTGCTTATAAACAAGGAAGAAGTTGAGTATATCGACCTGGCGCTGGAATCATATGCAAAAGCAGGTGAACTGGATCCGACAATATATTATACGTGGTATGATATGGGCTATATCTACTATCTGCAGGGTGCCGATTATTATGAACGTGCAGCCGTAGAGGAGGAGGACCAATTCAGGGATCAACTGCTTGAACTTGGAAAAGAAAAGTACAATGAGGCAATTCCCGTACTTGAGAAAGCGTATAAACTGAACAATGAGAACAGTACGGTAAAATATGAGACACTGGATCTGCTTCAGAGAATTTATTATAAGGAGCAGATGATGGATGATTACAACCGTGTCAAGGAGTTGAAAGCAAATATGTAGGGCTCGCTGCGCGAGAGTTGGTAGTTATTAGTTAGTGGTTAAAAGTTAAAGGTTAGTTAGGGGGCCAGGAAAATAAGGATTGAAACAAAGATATGGAGGGGAGGTATAGTTAAACTATCTCCCTTCTTTATATTTTATCAATTTAACATAATATTAATTATAGGACAACTGCGACTTTCTGGCTTTTCTCCGTGGATCGTGCTCTGTCACTATAATAAGGCATTATATTAAATAGCCGCTCGGCTTACGCTCACTGGCCTTCCCGCTGCTCCGGCTTTTGTTCATACAGAGCCAGAGCGCAGGTTTTTCTGTTTCTCGAAAAGAACATGCTAATTCAATCCGTTTAATTCAATATCTTTGATTTATGCTAAACAAGAATGATATACTTGATAAACTTAGAGAGTTGAAACCAATTCTCTCTGAGGAATACGCTGTTAAGGAGATTGGTGTTTTTGGTTCCTTCGCTAATAATGAAGCTTCAGATGAAAGTGATATTGATCTTTTAGTAGAATTATCCAGACCAATTGGTTGGAATTATTTCACACTCCAAATTTACCTGGAGAGTGTATTTGGCAGAAAAGTGGATCTGGTCACCAAAAATGCATTGAAAGAACAGATCAAGGATAGCATACTCGCACAGGTTAATTACGCTTAGGTGACAAAGAAAGAGAGCAATTATACGATGTATATGCAAGATATCCTGGTTGCAATGACCAGAATAGCTGAATATCTTGAAGGATACGATTTTGACCAGTTCAAGAAGGATTATAAGACTGTGGATGCAGTCATCCGGAATTTTGAGATTATTGGTGAAGCTTCAAGAAAGCTACCCGAATACATTAAAGAGAATAATCCTGACGTTCCATGGGATGAAATGTACCTGCTCAGAAATAAGGTAAGCCACGAGTATTTCGGGATTGACTATGAAATCATCTGGGATGTCTGTATTAATCATCTTCCGGAAAACAGGAAGCAAATCCAGTCAATTCTAAAAAATCTATAAATTCCAGGTGCGAAATTCAACACCCATTTCACGTTGCTTTGCAACGCAAAAAGAGTGTATCCACGATTTCTTCATCAAAACCTTCTAACCTCTCCCCTTCCAGGTTCAAACTAATGATTCAATGGATCTGCAGTTGACAGATAAGTATTGCTTTAGGATCAAAGCAATATCCACATAACGCAGTACATTATAGGACAACTGCGACTTTCTGGCTTTGTTCTATGGATCCTGCTCTGTCACTATAATTAACTTCGTTGA
>CAZIAU010000360.1:0-4205 GCA_964536755.1 uncultured Bacteroides sp.
ACCTTTTAAACAGGACTTTCAGCCGGACCACCTCTTCAACGGTTCCGTTGAAAGCCTCGCCGATTATTTCAATATTTCTTTCCACGGCTCTACGGGATCTCAGATCATTTTCAAATTCCTTATATGAAATAGAATCAGGCAGATATTCATAAATCTCCGAGATTGATCTATTAATATCTTCAAGCCAAACATATATATCATGCTTCATATATGAGCCTCTTTGACTTGTTTATACTTTGAAGGAGATATTTGTTTTGGATAGCTTTTTGTTCCAGCAAATCAACAGGTCGCTTAAGTAACTCTTCGAGTGAAAACTTCAAATCAAAATAATTCTCTGCATATACAAATGGATCTGTCGTTTTAAAGTCAACGAAAAGGTCAATATCACTTTCGTTTGAGAAGCTATCTTCCAAAACAGAACCAAATGCAAATAGTTTTCTAACCTTGTAGTTCTTACAAAGTATATTGATTTGATCTATGTAGTTCTCCAGATACATGACTGATACAAAAATAGCAATTCTTATCAATGAATTCTGTGCAATTTACAATTGGGATTAAAAAAACTATCAGATTATAAAGCTTCTATAATCTATGGAATCTTTACCTTTTAAACAGGATCTTCAGCCGGACCGCCTCTTCCACGGGCCCGTTCTTATCAGTGGCAGGATTCCACGGGGGACCCTCTTCCAGGAGCCTTAAGGCTTCTTTTGCATAGGGATCACCGGGATGCCGCAATACTTCCACATTGGATATATCACCACTAGCAGTGACAGTAAACTTCAGGATAACCACTGCCTTCCGGGTGGTGGTATCTTCAGGAGGGAACTGGATATTCTCCTCAATGTAGGCTTTGTATGCGTCATAGCCCCCCACCGGTTCCGGTGATATGGATGCAGCCCCTGCGGGTGCAGCAAGCGACTCTGTATCATCTGAGACAATAAGTATACTGTTAACCTCTTCTTCCACAGGCTGCTCTGATTCTTCCAAGTACAGGGTTGTCTTCTGCATTTCAGGGGCCAGGGCTGCTGCCGGCTGGCCGGCTGACTCTGTCCTACTTCCTTTGGCCTCTTTTTTTCTCGAAATGTTAGCCGGTTCAGCCTCCTCAACTTTCACGGGAACTGACGGTTCAATTTCTTTTCCTGATACAGGCTCAGCCCTGTCCATCGCAACAGGCGCTGCTTTCTCCATCACGACCCGATCGACCCGGTCCGCCCCAGTCTCACCAGGTTTCTCAACGGTTACCGGTTCTGCTTCCAGGTACATAACAGGTTCTTCGTTTGCCTCCGCTTCTTCCATATCCGGGACTGATTCCTGCAGTTCCACATGTTTGGCGCCAACCGGCTCTCCCTGAACTATACCTGCCGGTTTCCCCTGTTCGGCGCCAACCGGCCCTCCCTGTTTCTCACCAACCTGTTCTTCCTGAACCATACCTTCCGGTTCACCCTTTTCCTGTACCTCTGCTTCTTTGGGTATCGGTCCCGGTTGCTCCCCTGCTGCCGGTTCCTCCATGTATGCCGGTTCACCTCTTTTATTGGGATTAAAGTCATGCACCTGCAGGAATATGGTTCCGACGATCAGCAGGGAAGCCACTGTGGCTGCAATACTGTAAAAAGCGACCCTCCTTCTCCTCGCAAGCCTTCTGGTCAGCCTGGAATGGAGCGAGAGGAGATCCTCTTCGGCCATTTCAGGTGAAACCGATTCCAGTCCTTCCATGGCCTCCCTGAGGAAGGGATCGGACTCCAGTTCCCGCTCAAGTGAGTGGCGCTCAAGGTTGGAAAGTTCTCCCTTCAGGTAATGCAAATAGTCATTTGCTGTTCTATGTTTCTTTTTAGCGGACATTTTTTTCTTCAAGACATATTCTCAGATTCCTCTTCCCGTTCTGGAGATAGCTCTTCACCTTTTTCTCTTCCATATTCAATTTTTTTGCTATCTCCTGGTAACACAGTTTATCAAAGTAAAATAGTTCAATACATTGTTTCTGTTCAAGTTTCAGTATTTCAATGCAATCCTTCAGTGCATCACCGATCGATTGATCCTCTCTGTCTATGGGATGCAGATCTTCCCCGGATTCCATAAATTCTGTTTCGGTTTTTAATCCTTCAAGCTGTTTTTCTGCCGATTTCCTGGAGCGGATCTCCATGAGGCAGTGATTTTTTGTGAGCACATAGAGCCAGCTTTTAAAATTCTGAACCTCGTGCCGTGGAAGATCTGTGATCAGTTTTTCAAAGATATGCATGACCGCATCCTGTGCATCATCCCGGTCCGCAAGGTATTTAAGTGATACACCATATATAAGGTGCATATACCGGGCAAAGAGCTCCCCCAGTATTTCCAGGTTACCCGAATCCTTAAACATTACGATTAATTCATCGTCAGATCTGTCCTGGTTCTTTCCGCTTATTGTAAGCATATAGAGGGAGTGGTATCAGATAAAAGTAAAAAAAATGCGGAAGATTTTATGGAATTGATTTCAACGCTGCATCCTATGGGTGAAGTCAAACTTAAAAACAGAAATCATGAAAGCAATAATTTCAATCCTGACAGTACTTCTTTTATCGGCTTACACTATTGCCCCGGAGCAGTCCCGGACGATCAGCGGTATCGTACGCGACGAAGCGGGAAATCCCCTTCAGGGAGTAAGTGTGGTAGTTAAAGGAAGCTCCAACCGAACAATAACTGATATTAACGGAACATACCAGATACAGGTGAATGTTGAAGATAAATATCTTCTGTTTACCTATATAGGTATGGAACAGAAAGAGGTTAAAATAGGTAAGACGGACCGGATCAATGTTGTCCTTAAAAACTCTGATACGGCTCTTGAAGAGATCATATTCACTGAAGCAGAGCCCGTAAAATCCTATGAAATGACCACTGCAGATATGGCTGTGCAGAGACCCGGAAGACCTGTCAATACGAAGGGTAGTGGTTACAACCGTCAATATGCACAGCAGGCTGCCTATGCTTCCTCTTATGCCCCCGAGCCGGGTTACATCCAGCACAACACGGAAGGGTACACCGCAATCCATGAGAACGGTTTCAAGGATGTGATGCATAACCCGCTCTCCACTTTCAGCATTGATGTGGACAAAGCTTCCTATTCCAATGTGAGACGATTCCTGAATATGGGTCAAAAGCCCCCGAAGGATGCTGTAAGGATAGAGGAGATGATCAACTATTTCAATTATGACTATCCCGAGCCAAAAGGGAAGCACCCGTTCTCGGTATATACCGAAATTTCCCAGTGCCCCTGGAATAAGGGTCACCAATTGCTCCATGTGGGACTGAAGGGAAAGAGCATTGATAAATCCGAGTTGCCTGCCTCCAACCTGGTATTACTTCTGGATGTATCCGGATCGATGAGTGCGGCCAATAAGCTTCCCCTGCTGAAACAGGCATTCAGGATGCTGGTGAATGAACTGAGGCCCGAGGACAGGGTGGCCATAGTGGTCTACGCCGGTGCAGCCGGACTGGTACTCGAATCAACTCCCGGTTCAGAGAAGGAAGAGATAATCGCAGCCCTGGATAAGCTTCAGTCAGGCGGTTCCACTGCCGGCGGAGCCGGACTTAAACTGGCATACAAGGTTGCACAGGAGAATTTCATAGAGGATGGCAACAACAGGATCATACTGGCCACCGACGGGGATTTCAATGTGGGTTCCTCCAGTAATGCCGAGATGGAACGCTTAATTGAAGAGAAGCGCGAACATGGAGTCTTTATGACGGTCCTTGGATTTGGAATGGGAAACTACAAGGATGATAAAATGGAGATCATTGCCGATAAAGGAAATGGCAACTATGCCTATATCGATAATATCCAGGAGGCGAGGAAAGTGTTTATCACCGAATTTGGTGGGACCCTTTTTACCATAGCCAAGGATGTGAAGTTCCAGATCGAGTTCAATCCTGCCCGTGTGAAAGGGTACCGCTTGGTCGGATATGAGAACAGGTTACTGAACGATGAGGATTTCAACGATGACAAAAAAGATGCAGGTGAAATGGGAGCAGGTCATACGGTCACCGCGCTCTACGAACTTATTCCTGCCGGATCCGATGAGTCGCTGAAAAGCATAGATGCCCTTAAGTACCAGACCAGTGGTGAAAACATCAGGACATCTGAGAAGGTCAAAACTGATCTGAATGCTGAATTGATGACCGTCAAGTTAAGGTACAAGCAACCGGATGGAAATACCAGTACAAAGGTG